>JAHEMB010000092.1 GCA_024643915.1 Rhodothermaceae bacterium
CTTCGCTGGCACGCGCCTTTACTTCCGTTTGCTAGCCCTCTGCGCTTGAGTCTCATGGAGCCTGCCTCGCCGATAGAAGCCCAACGCCTGCACCCGCTGACCCTCGTGCAGCGGTTTGTGGTGAGTTTGCCGGGGTACGTCGTGCTGTTGTGGCCCCTCGTGCGCAATCCAGATGCGAGCGCATGGTTCACCGTTCTTTTTGCCGTTGGCTTCGGAGCGCTGACCCTGCCGCTGATTTTCCTGCAATACCTGCGTTTCCGGTACTGGATCACGCCGCAGGAAATCATCATCCACAGCGGCGTGCTGACGCGGCGGCGGCGCAACATCCCCATCGAACGGGTGCAAAACATTGAGGTGGAGCAGCCCCTTCTGCCGCGCCTGTTAGGCATGGCGAAGGTGAAGATCGTCACCGCCGGCAGCACAGCCGCCGAAGGCGTCATGGAGTTCGTATCCGTCCAGGAGGCCCATCACATACGCGAGGTGGTACGCTCCTATCAGCGCCAGTCGGACCCGGCGCCGGTGGCTCTACCGGTGGAGCCACCGGCCGCGGGCGCGTTCCCAGCGTCTGATAATCTTGCAATAACGGGCCACGCGGGAGGTCGCGCACTCTTCGAGCTGCCGCTGTCACGGGTGCTGCTTTCAGGTGTTTTTCGCTTCTCTCTTCTTTACATCGCCCTCATGTTCTCCGGTCTCCAATATTTCAACGTGGACGCGGAGGAAATCGTGGACTGGCTAATGCGGGGCGTGCTGGCGCCCCTCTCCGACATGGCCCAAACTTCCCCCTGGCTGCTGGCCTCGGTGAGTGTAGCGGCGGCGGCCCTCCTCGCGTGGATCACCGGCATCCTCGTCAACCTCAACAAATTCTACCGTTTCTCGCTTCGGCTGGAGAAAGATAAGCTCCAGCGCCGCAGCGGGCTGCTGACCGTTTCGGAAGGCACCATCCCGCTCAAGCGCATTCAGACGCTCATCATGGTTTCCAACCCGCTCATGCGGCGCTTCGGCTGGTACCGGCTGGAATTGCAGACGATGGGAATCGACGTGCAGGAGCGGGGGCATCAGGTGGCCGTACCCTTCGCCCAGGGCGCCGAGATTCTCCGGCAAGCGGCCTATATCTATCCCTTCTCCCTACCCGAAACGTTTCAAAGCGTTTCGCCGCTCACCATCCGGCGCGCGCTCGTCCGCTATACGTTCGCCCTGCTCGTGGCCGTAGGGCCGGTGGCGTATTTCCTGCCGATGGCTTGGTGGGGCCTGCTCGCGTGGCCCGGGTTGGCCGGGCTGGCGGTGCTCCAGTTTCGACGGCATGGTTACCTCCTCGCCGAAGAGGCGTTGTACGTGCGCCGGGGCGTGTTGCGGCAGCACCTCTGGGTGGTCCCTATCGAGAAATTCCAGGTCTTCTACGCCACGGCCTCCCTCTTCCAACGACGGCTTGGCCTCAAATCGGTCCTCGTGGATACGGCGGGCGCGGGCGGCTTCGCCTACCCCGTTGTCGTCGATCTGCCGGACGAGACAGCGGACGCCTTGTTGACGACCCTTTACGCGCGTTTCCAGCAGCGAATGGGCCGAAGCAAAGCCGCGCGTTAGCCAAGCCGCCGCGCCGACGCGAACCGGGCTCGTGCCTGCCTGCTCCGCTACGGGTGGAGCCGGCCCAGCAGGCGCGGGAACGGGATAGCCTCGCGGAGGTGGTCGAGGCCGCAGAGCCAGGTGACGGTGCGCTCCAGGCCCAGCCCGAAGCCTGCGTGCGGCACCGAACCGTAGCGCCGCAGGTCGAGGTACCAGGTGAAAACCTCCTCCGGCAGCCCATGGTCGGCGATCTGCTTTTTGAGGAAGGCGAGGTCCGTGGCCCGCTCCCCCCCGCCGATGATCTCGCCGTAGCCTTCAGGCGCGAGGACGTCCATGCCGAGGGCCAGGCGGTCATCCTCCTCGTCGCGCTTCATGTAGAACGCTTTGACGGCGGCGGGGTAGCGGTGGACGATGAGGGGCCGGTCGAAGTGCCACGTAAGCACCGTCTCGTCCGACCCGCCGAAGTCGCCGCCCCATTCGAAGTTGCGCGCGGAGGCTTTCCACTCAGGTATGTTACGCAGGGCTTCCTCGATCTCGGCCAACCGCTTGTGGATCTCAATCGTGCGCTGGTCGATCTGCCGTTTGCGCCACTTCTTAGCCTGGCCGTACGATTTTTCGTTCTCGGCCTGCTCCTCTTTCAACTGCTGCTCTTCGGCTTCGAGGGCCGCGAGGCGCGCGTCGAGCATCTCGGCCGTCTTGTCGCTCGTCAGCAGGTCCACGGCCTCGCTGTAGCTGAGACGCGGGAAGGGCTTCTGCACACGTTCGAGCGGCGCCGTGTCACGCTCCAGCGCCTCCAGTTCCACCGCACAGTCGCGCAGTACGTCGCCGACGATGTGGGTGAGGAAATCTTCGGCGAGGTCCATGTTCATGGCGAGGTCGTAGAAGGCCATCTCCGGCTCGATCATCCAGAACTCGGTCAGGTGCCGCCGCGTCTTCGACTTCTCTGCGCGGAAGGTGGGACCAAACGTGTAGATCTTGCCGAAGGCCATCGCCATGGCCTCTCCGTAAAGCTGGCCGCTCTGCGTCAGGTAGGCCGGCTCGCCGAAATAGTCGATCTCGAAAAGCGTCGAAGTGCCCTCCACCGCGTTGCCCGTTAGGATGGGCGCGTCCATCTGCACGAATCCACGCTCCTGAAAGAAGGTGTGGATGGACATGATGATGCGGTTGCGGACGCGGAGCGTGGCCCACGGCCGGCGGCTGCGCAGCCACAGGTGCCGGTTGCTCATCAGGAACTCAATGCCATGCTCCTTCGGCGTGATGGGGTACTCCTCGGCCTGATGGACGAGCCGGACGGCGTTGGCCTGCACCTCGAAGCCGCCCACCTGGCGGTCGTCCGCCACCACGGCGCCGGTGACCGCCAGGGCGCTCTCCTGGGTAGCGGCTTCGGCGGCCTGCCACGAGGCAGCGTCTACCTTATCCTCGGCCACCACGCACTGCGCCAGCCCGCTGCCGTCGCGCAGGATGAGGAAGTGGAGGCCCTTCGAGCTGCGTTTGTTGTAGAGCCAGCCCTGGAGCGTCGCCTGCCCGTCCGCATGCGCGTGCAGGCCGGCGATGGTGCTGATGGTTGCTTGCGTTTCGACAGGAGGTTGCATGTAGCCAGCTTGATTCTTCGATGCGAGTGGGTGAAGGGGCAACTCGATTCATTCGATGACCGTTCCATCCAAAATGCTGCGGCTCGCCCTCAGCGCCGAGAAAGCGTGAGAGCGAGCCTTTACTAGAGAACAGATTGACGCACGCTTACCTCCTCAGCTCTTCCTCCCAGTTGGGCACTTTGCGCTCGCCGGCCACAGTCGAGTGGATCAGTTCGAATTCGCCGAAGCCGCTACGATCAGCGAAAACGAAGAGGGCCTGACCCTCGCCGGGAATGTTGTTGAACTGCCAGATCTCGTGCGGGAGCGTGTCGCGGTCGTAGAGGTGGGGCTCGATAGAAGAGGGCAAACCATACTTGACGAGCGTGCGCCCCCGGTCGGTCTTCCAACCCTCGGCGAAGCTGGCGCTGTACCGCTCGTTGGCGTACTGGATCCGCTGATAGAACTCCTCCTTAAACTCATTTATGGGCGTGCCCGGATCGGGGTCGCGGCGGGTCCAGAACTCCATCAGGAAGCGGCGCTGCTCGTTCAGGTCGCGGATGTCGCGAGCACGGCGTCGCTCGCGCTCGGTGGCAATTGTCTCAATGTGCTCAAGTGCCTTCTTTACCTCCTTCTCGGGCATCATGGCGTACGGACTCGTCTCGAAAGAAGCCTCCTGGGCGACGGCCTGTTCGCGTGCCACGTCCGGGTTGTAGACGAAGAACTTGCGCGCCTGCTCGGCCATTGCCTCATTGTCGTCGTTCAGGAGGGCCACGCGGAAGAAGTAGGAGCCGCTGGGGAGGCTGCTGAGGTTGAACGAGCCGACGAGCACATCGGGCGTGCGGGCCGGGCGGCTGACGCGCTTCTGCATGTTCTGAAGCGGCTGCGGGCGGTTGGCCTCGGCCACGTAAGCAAACAGCGTGTACTCGCCTGCGTCGTTGGCGATCTCATCGACGTTGTAAGCTTCGGCGTAGTAGAAAAGCTGCGGGAGGCCCTGGCCGAAAAGCTGGTTGGCGTTGGGCCGCACGATCAGACCGTTCTTGTAGAACTTATCCTGCTGATCGGTGCTCGGCTCGATGGCCGAGGCAAGCGTAATGTCCGAAAGCCCGACAAGCGCCTCCTCGGTGAAGTCCGGCACGACCACATCGCGGCGCAGTTCGAGGCGCTGGCGGCCGGTGGCAGCGGGAATAACCACCTGCAACTCATACTCGCCGGGGGGCACGGCAGCGCGGGCCTGACTGATAAACTGCTGTCCACTGACAAGTCCGCTCGTATCCGCCACGACGAAGGCAATAGGGAAGGCGTCCTGCCAGACGGGCTCGCTGGGCGTGCCCTCCAGGGTGGCCTCGGTGCTCCGCAGCAGCTTGATCTCCAGCGGTAGCCTCGCTTTGAAGCTGCCGCTGCTGTCTGCATTGAACGGCAGCGAAGTCGCCTCGAAGGCGAGATAGACCTCCAGCAGGGACTGCACGTCGTCGAAGGCGAACGTGGCGTGGTCCAGGTCCACTTGAAGAGGCAGCGCCGGTTGCGCCCACCCTTCGGCGATGACCAAGAGCGTGGCGACCAGTAGAGTAAACTTGCGCATGATGCTAGGGAAGCGAGAGGAAAGAACCCTCCCCATCAGGGAGGCCAGGCGTGAGTAACTGTTTAAATACAAGTTTTGCACGCTAAGTTTCGCGCTGGCTCGCGTGGCATTTTTATCAAATACAACGCTTTAGCAAGAGGAATCGCGGCAAAGGTGGCGAAGGCCAAACCCTGCAATTAGCCTGCACAGAAAGGTAAGCGGCGCCGGCCTTCGCGTGGTGAGGCTTCGGCGAAAAATACACCCTCGCGGGCTATCCCAAAAGGGCAAAAAGTGCTGTCATCGCTGGCCAGCCAATGACGAGATCCAGCACGAAGTTGAAGTAGAAGCGCGTGCGTCGCAACGGGAGGAGCACCAGGGCCAGCATCAGCGCCGGGCCAAGCAGATCAACGTAGTGCAGGACGGGCGCTTCGATGACCAGCAGAAAGACGACCTCCACACCCACCGCCATCCCCGAGGACACTGCCGCCAGACGTCGGAGCCACCTCCAGGACAGTTCGGTGGCAACGGTGCGAAGGCCCGCCTGCCGATCCCCTGCACAGTCTGGCCAGTCGGCCAGAAGGGCGTTGGGCAGGACGAAAAGGAGGCGCGCAAGCGCGAGCAGCCCGGCGGCGAGCACTACATCCTGGCCTGCTTCGACAAGCGGCAGCAGCACGCCCCCCACGGCCCACGCCCCGGCGATGGCAAGGGGCTTGAGAAACCAAACGGCTTTGAGGCGCCGCTGCCCCGGCAGCAGGGGCGCGAGGTAGAACAAACTCACCATCCCCAACCCGACGCCCAGTGCCAGCGTCGTCCCCCGAAGGAAAGGCAGGCAAAATATCGCCCCGATCACCGCCAACGCCGACGAGAGCCATACGAAAGAGCGGTGCCGTTGCACCCACGCGAGGCGCTCCGGCTGGTTAAACACGTCCTCCGGCGCCGGCCGCCACGCACGCTCCACCTGATAAACGAGCAACGTGCCGCAAAAAGCCAGGCCCAGAAGGGGCAGGCTCGGCGACAGTCCAAGCATCACGCTGCTGCCTGCCACGAACCCCGCCGCAATCAGCCCCACCGGCACGCCCCCGTACATCAGCCACGCCCGAAGGCCGGCGCCTCGGTTGGTCTGCGCCTGCTGCTCCATGCGAGGATCAAGGAAACAAGGACTCGAAGAACCGAGGACTCGAAGAACGTACGTATGGACGAATGGACAATAGACCGCCAGGGAGGAACTCGTCGGCTCGTCCTCTCATCGGCTCCTCCCCTATTCCTCGTCCAGAATATAAATATCTGCGAGGTTACGGGCGATCTGGCCGTAGTCAAGGCCGTAGCCGATGACGAAGAGGTTGTCGATGCGGAAGCCGACGTAGTCCATCGGCAGTTCGACCTGTGTGGCCTCGTGTTTGTGCAGCAGGGTCGCCACACGGACGGAGGCAGGGCGGTATTCTTTCTGGATGCGGTCGAGGATGAACTCCATCGAGAGGCCGGTGTCGATGATGTCCTCGACGACGATGACGTGTCGGTCGTCGAGGTCGGCGTCAATCTTTTTGAGCTGATGGACCCGGCCGCTGGAGACTTTTTCGGCGCCGTAGGAGGAGAGTTTGAGGAAATCGACCTCGCAGTCGATGTCGATGGCGCGCATCAGGTCTGCGGTGAACATAAATGCGCCGTTGAGCACGCCGATAAGGATGGGACACTGGCCCTCATACTCCCGGCTAATTTGCGCCCCCAGTTCGTCCACGCGCCGCTGGATCGTGTCGCGGTCGAGGTAGACGCGAAAGCGCTCGCCCCGGCAGCGGATGGTCCGCCCGTTGGTCGATACGTTCGATTGAGCGTCAGCGTGGGGCATGGCAAGCCGCGGCAGGTTCAGGCAGGGAAACGTCGAAGGTACGGCACAGGCTTGACGAAGAAAAGCCTCCCACGTAGGCGTCAGCGGGGAATGAACGTGATCTTTGCAAACCGCGCCGTCTCGGGCCGCACACGAAAGGCATGACCAAAGCGGAACCCGACGACCCATACGATCTCCTCTTTTGAAAGCAGGACCAGCCGCGCTCCCTTATCGTGTGGCGGCACCTTTTCGTCCGTCAGGAAATCGCTGACTTTCCTGGAGCCTCTCCCGCCGAAGGGCCGAAAGACATCTCCGGGTTGCCAGGGACGGAGCGCGAGCGGGAAGCGCAGGCGATCCGCATCCACAATGATGGCGAAGGGCGCGCCGTCGGAGAGATCTACCGGGCGCTTCTGCACGAGATCCACGCGCAACGAACCCTGGGCCAGCTCCACCGTTTCGCCGGGCAGCACGGCGTGAGCTGTTTCTGCGGTCGCTTGGCCCGGCGGGAGAAAAAGCAACGTGCCGCGCTCGCGCCAGACGGTGCCCGTCTTTACCTCCACCCGACGCCCCGGCTGCGCTTCAAGCAGTCGCTCGATCTCTTCGGCCAGCGCGGCGCGGTAGGGAGCGCCCGGCAGCCAGCGCCTGAGTGCTTCCAAAATCAGCCGGCGCCGCCACACCGGAGGCAGCACGCGGACGTTCTGCACGTTCAGCGCCCCACCCACTTCGCGCTTCACCCGACAAGTATCGAACAGCTCACCGAGGGAAAAGGCATCGTCTAGATAGGCGCGGACGTGGCCGGCGGCGCGGGCGACGTTTTCGACTACGGCCTCGCCGAAGTGCTCCGCCAGGAGGGGCAGCACAGCCTCACGTAAGGCGCTACGCCGGTAAGCAAGACTGCGGTTGCTCTCGTCCTCGCGCCACGCCAGCTTTTCTGCCTCCGCAAAGGCCTTAATCTCCGCCCGTAGTACGCCAAGCAGGGGACGCACCAGCACCACCCCGCTGCCCGGTGCGAGGGGCCGCCGGGCCGGCATCCCCGCCAGCCCTTCCAGTCCCGAACCCCGGAACAGATTCAGCAGGACGGTTTCCGCCTGATCGTCTCGGTGATGGCCAAGGGCAACAAAATCAACGTTCTCAGCCTGGATCGTTTCAAGAAAAAAGGGGAAACGTAGATCGCGAGCGGTCTCCTGAATCGACCGGCCCGTTTCGTCAGCCACGGCTCTAGCCTCCACCTGCCGCACGAAGCACGGGATTTCCCTCTGCTCGCAGAGCGCCCGCACGAATACCTCGTCTCCAGCCGAGGCCTCGCCGCGAAGCCCGTAGTTGACGTGCGCCGCCGCCACCTCGTAGCCCAGGCGCTTCAAAACGTGTAACAAGACCACGGAATCGACGCCGCCGCTGAGACCTACCAGCACCCGCGCGCCCGAGGGCAGAAGGCCGTTCGCTTCGATGAAGTGCTGAACGTCTTCGAGAAAAGAAGAGGACATGCTGATGGAGCCGAAGATACGCACGCCGACACGCTATCCGCCGAATCGCTTGTCCAACTCTTCGATGGAGACTTTGATGATAGTGGGCCGACCGACGGGATCGGCGTAGGGCATCTCACAGAGGAAAAGCTGGTCGATAAGGCCGCGCATCTCCTTCTCGCTCAGCTTCTGACCCGTACGGATGGCGCTGCGCGTGGCGACGCTGCGGGCGAGGTTCTCCCGGCCCTTCACCTGGAGCGCGTCGCGGTTGGATTTGTACTGGTGGAGGAGGTCATCAAGGAGGGCGCGCTCGTCGCCGGGGCCGATGTCGGCAGGGACGCCGCGCACGATGATCGAGCGCCCGCTGAGCCCTTCGAGGTCGAAGCCGAGGGCGCGCAGGTCGGGCAGGAGTTCTTCCAACAGGGCGAAGTCGCCGGGAGAGAAATCGAGGGTATGCGGGAAGAGCAGTTGCTGCGAGAGGCCGAAGCCGCTCTGCATGCTCGCCAGGGCGCGCTCGTAGAGGATGCGCTCGTGTGCCGCGTTCTGATCAACCACCATCAGCCCGGATCGGATCTGGGTGATGATGTAGCGGTTGTGGAGTTGCCACAGCAGGCTCTCCCCTTCCACCCTCGCCTCGTCCGCCGACACCTCCGGCTTGGCGCCCGACGCGATGATCTCTTCGCTTTTCTCCTCCTGCGCGGCCGTCGCTGCACTCGCGGGACGCTGCACCACCTGAGCGCCTGGTGGCTGCCACGCCGCGCGGGGCCGCTCCACGCCGGGCATCTTCATTGGGCGCATCGGGGCGCTGCTGCCTAC
>JAHEMB010000093.1 GCA_024643915.1 Rhodothermaceae bacterium
GTAGAAAGATCCGCCGGCCTCATTCCCGCCGGCGCAGCCTCGGACAAGACGTCTTGTCCGGGGCATAGGTCTGTTTTTGGCGGCCACGACCGCGTAAAAGGCGAGGATGCCGAAACCGGTCGCCACACCCAGCCCCCCGACGACGGGCCACCACGAATCGGGCACGAGCGCCTTGAAGGCCCCCACCGGGTTCCGCTCCGTCCGCCGCCCGATGCTCAACTCGGCCAGCAGCACGGGGACGCCGATGATCGCCACGAAGAGAAGATAGATGAGCACGAACGCCCCGCCCCCGCTCTCGCCGGCCGTGTAGGGGAAGCGCCAGATGTTGCCCAGCCCGATGGCGGAGCCGGCAGCGGCCATGATGAAAGCCAGCTTGCCGCTCCACTGTCCACGATCCACCGGCGAAGGAGAAGGGGTTGCCATAAAACGTCAGAAGGGTTATCGTTCACGTGCCGCGCCTAAAATACGAAAAAGAAGCGGCGGTGCAGGGGGAAAGGCGCTGCGGAAATGGAGTGGACGAAAGGACGAGGGGACGAATCGGAGAGTCGGCTTAAGGAGCCGAAGAATCGAAGAGACGAAGAAACCACGAGTGCCTGCCCTTCAGCCTATCTTCGATTCCTGGGTTCGTCGGCTCCTCGATTCGTACTCACTCGTCTCGCCTGTGACTCCAGGCGTCGGAGATGAGGAGGGCGAAGATGAGACAAAGCACCAGCCCTGCGATTAGAAGGGCTTCGAGGAGGAAGTCGAGCATGGGTTCTCTGGCAGCAAGCACGCCGGTCGTGGAGGCTCCGGCAACATCGACCAGAATCCATCCTCCATCTTCTATCCCCTATCCTCCAGCCGTTCCGCGCCGTACTTCTCGACGAGGAAGCGCTCTCGGTAGAGGAAGAAAGCGGCGTCGCAGACTTTGCTCGTGTAATAGGCGTTGAAACCGCTGCCGACGACGGCACCCGTCACGGGCACCACCTGGGCCAGCTTCGCCCGCGTTAGGCGGATGCCGAGGGCACGGGCGGCGTTGCGTATGGCCTTCGTCAGGGCGAACTGCTCCACCGTCCGCATCGCCTGATCTTTGGTGAGGTGACGGGAGACGCGGATGACAGGGGTGAGCGTGGCCTGCTTGGCCGTGTCGCTGGGAGAGGAGACGGCGTTCAAAACGTTGAGGGCGTAGAGCCGCTCGGCGGGCTGCGCCAGGTCGAAGCCGCAGTAGGTGGCGTACTCACCGGCGGCGCGCAGGTTGAGGGCCACCAGCCCCACCACGTCGGGCAGGATGCCGGGCAGCCCGGCATAGCCCGTCGCCGCGCCCTCTACGGCGGCAAGCGTGCGATACTTCGTGTCGAGCCCGTCGAGCTGCGCGTCGATCTGTTTCAGGTCCAGGTCGCCCACGTCGGCGGGGGTGTAGACGGCGTGGCCGGCGCGGCGGTACTCTTCGTAGATGGCCGTGCGCCAGACGGAGTCCTGCGTGATCTCATTCGTCACGTTGAGCAGGCCGGAGACGACGTTGTCGATGGTCCAGTCCACGCCGGGGATCTTCCGAATGAGATCGGAGACCGCGTTCATCGCGTCGTTCATCCGCTCCACGGCTCGCCCGAACCAGCCCATGTCTCGCTCCCGCCACAACTCGATCTCGTCGAGCGCCTGCCATTCGTAGGTCGAAGGGGTCGTGTGGATGATCTGCAACTCTTTCATAGGTGGGGCTTCGTCGTCCTTAACGTCAGGTGCCCTTTATACGCGCATCGCGGAAAAGGTTGACCGGCTACGTATGGACGTGCGAACGAGTGGACGTATGAACGACTTCTTACTTTTCTCGTCCACACGTCCATACCCCCACACCCATCAGTTCAGGATCGGCCAGAAGAGGCCGAAGCGGAGGCG
The DNA here is from genome assembly GCA_024643915.1 of Rhodothermaceae bacterium. Classification (GTDB taxonomy): domain Bacteria; phylum Bacteroidota; class Rhodothermia; order Rhodothermales; family JAHEMB01; genus JAHEMB01. Next base: position 1,873 of record JAHEMB010000093.1, read on the forward strand.
GCGCTCGGGGAGGGGGTAGACGGGTACGAGGAGGACGCCGGGTTGCAGGACGGTGCCGCTGAGGAAATTCTCGTAGGCGAGGAAGAACGTGGCCGTCCGCACGCCTGCCTCGGCATAGATGCTTAGCGTACCGTTGGGGCCGAAGGTGCGAGCCGTGGCGGCGGGCACCACGAGCAGTCCCGTGGCCGGGTGTAAGCGGCGGCTGCGCAGTTCGCTCCAGAACTGCCCGAGCAGGTAGAGGTCGAGGTCAAGGTCACCCCGAAAGAGGAGGGCGCGCACACCCAGCCGGCCCCGCCCGAAGACCTCGGGGAGGGTGGCTTCCACGCGCTGCTGATCTGGGGAGGTGGCGTTGAGGAAGCGGGCGAGGGTGGACTGGAGGGTCAGGTAGAGGCCGCGTTCGGCGTGGCGGCGCCAGCCGAGGTCGGCGGCCAGGCCGGCGCGGCGGAACGGTTCGGTACTCACGCGCGCCGCCACCGTGTCCGCGTCGGCTGCGGTCGTAACGTAGAGGTCGAGCGCGTCGCTGATCTCGTAGGCGAAAGCGAAGAGGGTCGCATCGAACGGGCCACGCGGGGCCTCGATGCCGGCGCGGCCCTGCGCCACACGCCCCTGTGGGACTTCGGCGACGGGCGACAGAAACGCGCCGAAGCCGTAGCGCTCGACCCACGAAAGACGCTGCCCTGCGTACGCGCCCTCGGCGAAAAGCCGCCCCGCCCCAAGCCGTACCGAGGCCGCCGCGAGGCCGCCAACGAACGTGTCGCCTTCGCCCGTGTGCAGGCTGGCCTCGGCCACCAGATCGACGCCGGGCAGGGCGAGCGAATCGCGCACGGCGGCGTGGAGCTGCTGCGCGGAGAGGCCGTCTTCGGCAAAGGCGTTGCTGCCGGCGGCGAGCCGGTCGGTCCAGCCTTCCATCCGGAAACGGAGCCGTTGCGGGCCGAGGCGGGCGTCCTGCTGGGCGCGGAAGCCGTAGCGGCGCGTGCGGGCCTGCAACGTGTCGGCGGCCGGATTGCGGTAGCGGAAAGTCTGGACGGTGCGGAAGAGGGTGAGCGTGAGGGGCCGCGCCGCCAGCCCCAGCCGCGCCGTCAGCCCCAGGTCGGTCCGCATCGTGCGGCGGCTGGCGTCAGGGTCGCGCACGTCGGCGCCGAAGCGGATGTAGACCGTCTCGAAAGCACCGCGCGGCTCCACGCCGCCGTGCGCGCCGAGCCGGTGCCGGTTGTGGAGGGCGAAAAACTCGAGTGCCCAGCGGGGCTGCTGATAGCGCAGCCGCCCGAAGATCCTGCGTTCGCGGCGGAGGCGGCTGCCGGGGTACTCACCGTCGGCGGCGCGCCCGCCGTAGGCGCCCAGCAGCCCCAGTAGGCCGGGCCGCCCGAAGAGCGGCAGGCGGCGCTGCTGGGTGTGAAGGGCGGTGATGCTCTGCAAGCCGTCGCCGCCGGTACGGTAGCGCAACTCCGTCAGGGGCCGTGTGCTGGCAAAGGGGCGTGCCTCGGCGTAGACGGCGGCGGGGGCACCGTGCCGCGTCGGGGCGGTGCGCAGAGGCGCCAGCAGATCGAACGGCAGCAGGTCGTACCGTGGCCGGCCGGTGACGGCGTCGTCGAAGGGCAGGCCGTTGAAGAGGAGGGTGGGGCGCTGCGGACTCAGCCCGAGGGGACTCCAGGCGTCCGGCCACCCCGGCGTCTCGAAAGCGTAGACGAACGAGCCCGGCACGCTTGCCAGCACGTCGGTCGCTTCGAGGAAAGGCCGCAGCACAGGGGGCAGGCTATCCGCCAAGCCGCCCGGCTCCACATCGTCGAAGCTGAGGAGAGAGTCGATCCGCAGCGGCCGGGGACGTTGCTGCGGTGGGGCCGTCTGCACGGTGTCCGGCACCTGCGCCCGGAGCGGCGCTACGAGGAGGGTGAGAAGGAGAAAGGCGCCGGTGCGGATCATTCGTCTGGAGCGAACGCTCACTCTGGGAAGAGCCCGAAGAGCCGACCGTCGACCTGGCTGATGACGGCACTGCGGTCCTCGGGTCGGTTCACGAAATCCAGCGCGTCCACGTCCACGATCATCTTCGGCCCCAGCTCGTAGCGGTCGATCCAGTCCTCGTAATGGCGGCTCAGGCGCTGGAGGTACTCGATGCGGATGGTGCTTTCGTAATCGCGCCCGCGCTGCTGGATGTGATCCACCAACGTCGGCACCGTGGCGCGGAGGTAGACGAGCAGGTCCGGAGGGCGCAGATACGACGTCATGATGGCGAAGAGCTCCGTGTAGTTCTGGAAGTCGCGCTGGCTCATCAGCCCCATCTCGTACAAGTTGCGCGCGAAGATCTCTGCGTCCTCGTAGATCGACCGGTCCTGCACGACCGAATGCGGAGCGCCCTCAATCTCCCGCTGGTGCTTGAACCGGCTCGACAGGAAGAACACTTGCAGGTTAAACGACCACCGGCGCATGTCGTCGTAGAAGTCTGCCAGGTACGGGTTATCGTCGACGCGCTCGTAGAAAGGCTCCCACTTGAAATAGTCACTCAGCACCTTCGTGAGGGAGCTTTTTCCCGCCCCGATGTTGCCGGCCACGGCCACGTACTTCCTGCCTGTTAGCTGCTCCGTCTGCTCCATCCTTTACACTAAAAAAGCTACGCTTCTTGCTGATTGATCGACCGCGCGCAAGATACGGCCTGCCCGGCACTCATGCCTGCCACCGCCGCCGTTCGCGGGTTTTTCAAGCGGTCAGCTTCCCACGTGCTCCTTCTATAGGCGCTATTGACCTTGGAAAATTTTATTTTTAGCCTAAACTAAATCTGTGCTTCGGCATAGAAACGCCGTTCTTCGATACAAAGAGATCCATGCGTATGCAGAGAGCAAGACATAAAAGCGCGCGAGCCCTCCTCTTTTCTCTCGTCGTGGTGCTGGCCATGGGCGGGTGCCGGCAGACGGAAGAGACGGGCACGCCCGAGGACTTCTCGGAGCGGACCATCGACGTGGTGGCCACCACCAGCATGATCGCCGACCTCGTGCGCGTGGTGGGCGGGGAACGGGTGAACGTGACGGGGATGATGGGGCCAGGGGTCGATCCGCACCTCTTCAAAGCCAGCGCGGGTGACGTGCAGCGCATGGCCGAGGCCGACGTCATCTTCTACAACGGCATCCACCTCGAAGGCAAGATGACCGACATCTTCGAGCAGATGCGCAAGCACGGCATCCCCACCTTCGCCGTGGCCGAGGACGGCATCAACGAGGCGGAGTTCATCGAGTCGCCCAACTTCCAGGGCAATTTCGATCCACACGTCTGGTTCGATGCCTCACTCTGGCTTCAGGTGACGCGCTACGTGCAGAACACGCTCACCGAATTGGATCCCACGCACGGGCACGTCTACCTCCGCAACGCCTCCCATTACATCGACCAGATGGAGGAACTGGACATCTACATCCGGCAGCGCGCCGACGAGGTGCCGCAGGAAAAGCGCGTCCTCGTGACGGCCCACGATGCCTTCAGTTACTTCGGGCGGGCCTATGGCTTCGAGGTGTACGGCCTCCAGGGCATCAGCACCGCCACCGAAGCCGGCACCGCCGACGTGCAGGCCCTCGCCGACTTCATCGCCGAGCGCAAGATCCCGGCGATGTTCGTCGAGTCGTCCGTCTCGCCCCGCAGCATCGAGGCGGTGAAGGAGGCCGTACGGGCGCGTGGGTTCGATGTCGAGATCGGCGGCTACCTGTTCTCCGATGCGCTCGGCAACCCCGGCACGCCCGAGGGCACCTACCTCGGCACCGTACGCCACAACATCGACACCATCGTCGATGCCCTGACAGGGCGGGCGGGGGCGTAACAGACGATCTAATCGTTTTCGCCTTGTGCATCCCCGGCGTCGATCATTGGTCACTCGTCATCGGTCAGTGAGGGGAAGGGGGTGAGTAGAGAGGCCCGATGACTACTGACCAACGACCACGCGCGACGGTCGAATCATCCTCCCCGTATGACGCTGGATCAACTCTTTAGCTGGGTGCTACTGGCGGTGCTCGTCGTGATGCTGCTCGTCTCGGCGGGCTTCCGGCACCGAGCGCGGCAGGCCACCGGCACGGTGCCGCGCCGGCAGGAGGGCGGGGCGATGCTGGCGGCGCGGATGCTGGTGGCGCTTCCCCTCTTCGGCGGCCTCCTGCTCTACGTCCTCTACCCGCCGTGGATGACGTGGGCGCAGGTGCTCCTCCCGGCGTGGCTCCGCTGGCTCGGCGTGACTCTCGTGCTCGCCGCGCCGCCCCTGTTGGTGTGGGTGATGCGCAGCCTCGGGCCGAACGTGACGGAGACGGTGCTGCTGAAAGAAAACCACAACCTCGTGACGCACGGCCCGTACCGCCGCGTGCGCCACCCCCTCTATGCTACCGCCCTGCTTTTCCTCGTCGGCGCCAGCCTCCTCGCGGCGAACGCATTCATCGGAGGGATGACGGCGGTGGCGGCGGCGGGCGTCGTCTTTTACATCATCCCCCGCGAAGAGGCGGCACTGCTCGAACGTTTCGGCGGCGCGTACCGGGCCTATCGGCAACGCACGGGTCGATTACTCCCCAAATTCCCCGGCGAATGGCAGGTTTGAGCAAGGGGGGGCAGAGAGGAACAGGGAGAGAAAAGCTTGCGGCGGCTCCACCACTTCTCCCGCCGGCCAATTGCCCCAATGATTCTTTTTGTCCTTCCTTTCACCCCTTCCCCCTCGCGCCCGCTCTTATATTCTCCCGCTTCTAGAGTCTTTTCGCCCTCACCGTTTTCGATATGATCCGCCTTCTTTCCCTGCTCGCCGTCGTCCTTTTGCTGGCAGGATGTGCCGGCACCCGGGCCGTCCGCACGCCCGCGCGCCCCGCTATGGCCGCCACGCCCGCGCCCATTGTCCGGGCGTCGGAGCGGCCCCTCCCGGAGGAAGTCAAGCCGCCGCGCGATTTCCTGGAGGCCGTCCAGGCCGGCACGCGGACGACGCAGGGCCTGCCGGGGCCGCGCTACTGGCAGCAGGAGGCCGACTACGCCTTCACCGCCCGCCTGCTGACCGATGCCAAACGCCTCGAAGGCACGGGGCGCATCCGCTACAAGAATAATTCGCCCCACACGCTCGACTCGCTCCACCTGGAGCTGGCGCAGAACCTGCACGCGCCGGGAGCGGCGCGGAGTGCCGCCGGCTCCGTCACCGGTAGCGCCGCCTACGAGGTGACGGGCGGCGTGGACCTGCAACGCATCGCTGTGCAGGGGCAAGTGCTGAAGGCGGTGGGCGACGAGGACGCGGGGGCACGCTACGAGGTGCTGGGCACCCAACTCGTCCTCTGGCCGGCCACGCCCATCCGCCCCGGCGAGACGGCGGAGATTGAGGTGGCCTGGGCCTTCAGCATCCCGCAGGCGGGGGCGGGCGCGCGCATGGGGCACAGCGATGGCAACCTCTTCTTCCTCGCCTACTGGTACCCCATCATGTCCGTCTACGACGACGTGGAGGGCTGGCATACCGACGCCTTCCTTGCCCAGAGCGAGTTCTACGCAGGCTTTGCCGACTACGACGTGACGATAGAGGCGCCGCCCGGCTGGCTGGTGATGGCCACGGGCGCGCTCAAAAACCCCGACGAGGTGCTCAAGCCCGAGGTGGCCGAGCGGATGCGCCAGGCCCACCGCAGCGACACCCCCACGACGGTCGTCGGCCCCGACAGCTTTGGCACGAGCACCCAGGCGGGCGCGGGCGGCTGGCTGCGCTGGCGCTTCTCCGCCGACAACGTGCGCGACTTCGCCTTCACTGCCACCCGAGAGAGTATCTGGGAGGCCGCCCGCACCCCCGTCGGCGACCGCGACGGCGATGGCACGCCCGACTTCGCCCACATCAACACGTTCTACCGCGAGGCCGCGCCCCTCTGGGCAGAGGTGACGCGCTACCAGCAGCACAGCATCGCTTTCCTCTCCACTTACACGGGCTTCCCCTACCCCTGGCCGCACATGACGGCCGTGGAGGGCGCCGACATCATCACGGGCGGCATGGAGTTCCCCATGATGACCCTCATGGGCGACTACAACGCGCGCGGCGACACGGCCCTTTACAACGTGACGGCGCACGAACTGGCCCACATGTGGATTCCCCTCACCGTGGGCATCGACGAGCGTCGCTACTCGTGGATCGACGAGGGCACCACCACCTTCCACGAGAATGAGGCCCGCCTCGACTTCTTCCCCGGCCCCAACCACCACCTGCCCGACCAGGAGACCTACCTGAACCTGGCGCGCGCCGAGGGCGAGGGCGAGCTGATGCGGTGGTCGGGCTTCCACACCACCGGCGCGGCGTTCGGCGTGGCCTCTTATCAGAAGCCGGCCACCGTCCTCGTCGCCCTCCGCGAGGTGATCGGCGAGGAGGCGTTTCGGGCGGGGTTGCGCTCGTTCGTCGCGGACTGGGCTTACAAGCACCCCTACCCCTGGGACTTCTTCAACGCCTTCGAGCGCGCCGCCGGGCAGGACCTCGACTGGTTCTGGCATAGCTGGTACTTCGAGACGTGGACGCTCGACCAGGCCCTCGCCGAGGTGAACGTGCGGGGCGATGAGGTGGAGATCGTCGTGGCGGACGTGGGCAAGGTGCCGATGCCGGTCCTCCTCGCCGTCACCCACGCCAACGGCGAGACGACGCGCCTGCGCGTGCCGGTGGAGACGTGGCTGGGCGGTGCACGCCGCGCCACCGTCACCGTCCAGAGCCGCTTGCCCGTCACCCGCATCGAGATCGACCCTGCCCACCGCCTCCCCGACATCGACCGCAGCAACAACGTCTGGACCCGGTAGAGAGGCAAGCGCGCTACGTTCGAATAATTCTGTGTATAACAGGGAGAAAGCGGCGCTTTGCGTTGCCGTTCGTGCGTTTAGTGATTCAGTGTTCTTGCAAG
>JAHEMB010000094.1:0-2443 GCA_024643915.1 Rhodothermaceae bacterium
CGGGCGGGCGTGCCGCCGCGCCGCCGTCCCTGGAGGATCGAGATGCCGAGGTACTGGAGGAAGAACAGGATCAGGAACGGCTCGGTGCTAGCGAAGAGGGCGGGGCGGTACCGCAGGCCACCCCAGAAGGTGGCCAGCCCAAATGTGCAGGCGTACCCCGTCAAGTTGAGTACGCGCCACGCTTTGAACCATGCGATGCCGAAGATGCCGCTGCTGAGGACGGCGTAGTAGGTAAAGAGGGCGACGTGGCTGCCCTCGCCGGTGGAGGCCAGCACGGGGGCGAGGAAGCCGCCCAGCACGCTCTCCACGGCCAGGCTTTCGGCATCCTGCAAGATGGCCAGCGCGCCGCCGAGGAGTGCCGTCGCCACCAGCAGGCCGAAGGCGACGGAGGCGGGCAGGAGGTCGTAGAGGCGGTAGGCGGCAAAGATGGTGAGGTAAAAGACGGCAATGCCGCCGCCCTGAAGGATGAGGCCGTAGTCGCCTTCGCGGCGGCGCAGGCGCCAGCCGAGTCCTGTGAGGGCGACCCCGGCGAGGGCGGTGGCGCCCAGGCGCAGCTCGATAGGGAAGAGGTCGTTGTCGATGGCGAACTTCACGAAGAAGCCCAGCCCGACGAAGAGGATGAGGAGGCCCACCCGGGCAATCGTGTTGCCGCCCAGCACAAACGCGCGCACCTTTTCGAACGGTCCGAGGTCGAGCGGCCCGCTGTCGGATGCCCCGCTCACCAGGATCGGCTCTTCAGCAGGCGCCGCCCTTTCCACCGGCAACGGTATCGGCGGCGGCGTGGCAAACGCGGGCGCCTCCTGCTCCTGCTGCGCCATCACCTCCGGCGCCGTCCCCTTTGGCGCTGTCACCTCCGGCATCATGTCGAGGGATTCGGGTGGCGGCGCTTCGGTCATGACCGGTGTGGTGGCCGGTGCTGCCTCTGGCGCGCTCTGGCCGCTCAGCGCCTTTTCGAGCCGGGCCACCTGCTCTGCGAGGGCCTTGTGACGCCGTTCCGCGACTAGGTTGTGGTGGAAGAGATACCCCAGCGTCGCGCCGATGAGCGCGCCCTCGAAGCCGATCAGCCCGCCCAGATAGCCGCCTGCGACAATGAAGAACAGCCGCATCCACCATTGCTCAATCGAGGCAGGCATGAGAGAGGGGAGGGTAGATTTCACGCAGAATAACCGACCGCAACCAGCGCGGCTCGGACCACAGGCCACGCTCCTAGAGTTTAATAAATCTAAAAGTGTTATACTCGGGAAAGTTGAATCACCCCCCCGCTCAACCTCGCCTGTATCCATGAAAGAAGACGTCGTCGGCCCTGCGGCCCCCAAGCTCCTCCATCCTGTCGAACGCGCAGCAGTGCCGGCCAGAGCCGTTGCGTTTCGTTGGGAGCCGGCGCCCGAAGCCATCTCGTACAGTCTTCAGGTGGCACGCGACCCGGACTTCGCCGATATCGTTGTGGATCAGGAGGTGGGGGGCACCACCCAGGCTACCCTGCCGTTGCCGGCGGCGGAGGAGCCCGCCCCCTATTTCTGGCGCGCGCGGTCACGCGATACGCACGGTTGGGGGCCTTTCGGTTTCATGGCGGCGTTCTCGGCGGAGCCGGGCACGGTGGTTCCAGAGGCGATGGCTGCCGGGAAGGCCCTGCACGCCGGGGGCGAGGCGGGCGAGACGAGCCTGGTCGACGCCCTCTTGCTGCTGGCCGCCGTCGGCTTCGTCGTCGCCCTGCTGTTCATCGCTGCTTTTCGCTACAGCGACTTCGGCGTGAACCTGGCAGACGATGAAACGCCCCTGCCCCCGATGGAGCAGAATGAGCAGGCCGCGTCGCTGGAGGCTTATCAATACGATGCGGACACGGACACCTACCGCATCCCTATCGACAGCGCCATGAGCCTTGTAGTGCGAGAACAGACTACAGATAGGGAATAAGCGGCGGGCCTCAGAGCAAGGTGGAGGAGGAGCCGTCCGGCGCTTCCCGCTCGATTTGATCGATGAGCAGGTCCAGATCGGCATTCACCGGCGCCTCTTCGTCCTCCACGACCTGTCGCGTGGGCGCCGGGGCCTCGTGGACGGCGGGTGCCATGAGGAGCCGGTAGACACTGCCGAGTTGATGATTGCCCGTCTTGACGATTGCTCCGTCCTTGATGAGTTGCTTTGCTACGTTGTAGGCGCACATTTCGTAGCCTTTCCCCGGCATGTGGAAATTCGCCGTGCGCCGCTCGTTCCCCACAATGAGGCAATAGCCGCGCGCCATCTTGCCCAAGGCGTGATGCACCCACTTGTCCTTGGAAACCGTTGGGCCGATGCGCTTCTCCTGACTGTCGCTACGCTCGTTCGTCGTCTCCATGGTCGCTGCTCCAGGCTGGGATGAGAAAGTGCCGCATCAACTTTGCTTTTGATAGGCTGTTCCTCTCCCGGACGGGTGCTAGAAAAAATATATACCAGGTGGATGACGGAC
>JAHEMB010000094.1:2453-8700 GCA_024643915.1 Rhodothermaceae bacterium
GCCGTTTCCGTTCCGTTCTACGTTCTCGTGATAATGCTGGAGTGGGAGCAGGTATGTTGGAACAGCAGTAGGCAGGGGGTGCTTCTTCTCCGCGTAGCTCAACTTGCAGGAGGAGAGGCATGGAACGGTGCTCGGTACTATGCTTGTTCTTGATCGGTGCGCTGCTCGCTGTGTCGCCGGTGCTGGGGCAGCAGACGCGGGCGGAGCGGTGGCGTGAGGCCAGGCAGGCCAAGCTCGACCAGGTGCGCCCGCCACGAACGAGCCTCGTCAAGAAGGTCGCACGATTCGTTGAACGCACGTCCCGGTTGGTGACGGACATTGAAACGCCCCGTCCGCCGGTCATCGACGGCGTGCAACTCGTCTTCGGCGGCTTGCGCTCCGGGGCGGGCACCACAGCCGGCCTGCGCCTCGAACCCTTGCAGCACCTCGACCGGCTCCACCTCACGGTCGAAGGGCGGGCCAGCACGAAACGCTACTGGGGCGCGCAAACCCTTGCAGGCTACGACGGCGACCGGTTCTACGGCTACGGCTATGCGCGCTACCGCCACCTGCCGCAGGAGCAGTTCTACGGCCTTGGCCCCGACGCGCCGAGGGATATGCGGGCCGACTTCGGCCTGGACGAGGGCATTGCGGGGGGGCTTGTCGGCGCGCAGGTCAACCGCAAAGTTTTTGCTGGGGGGCACGCCTCCTATCTCGTCAACCGTATCTACGCCGGAGAGAATGACGCCTTGCCCAACATCCACGACCAGTTCGGGCCGGCGCAGTTACCGGGCATCGAGGCGGACGTCGATTACCTTGTGCTGGGTGGCTTCGCTGAAGTCGATACGCGCGACGTGGAGCGGACGCATGGTTATGGCAGCCGCTTTGCGCCCACTGAGGGTCATCTGCGTGGCCTATCGCTCTCTGCCCAGCGTGGCCTGTATCTCGCCGCCGAGGTATCGCAATTTCGGCAGATCGGCGCCGGGCACAACGACTTCATGCTGCTCGAACTGGAGGCCCAGCAGTTCATCCCTCTCCGCAACGGCTACCAGGTGCTCGCCCTTCGCCAGTATGCAGCCCTCACCGAAACGGGCGGCGGCAACACCGTGCCTTTTTACCTGATGCCCCAACTCGGCGGCGGAGACACCATCCGGGGCTTCAACAACGGCCGCTTTCGTGGGCGGAACGCGACCCTCCTCAATGCCGAGTTTCGCTGGCAGGTGTGGGCGCGTCTCGACCTCGCCCTCTTCGCCGACGCCGGCCACGTCTTCGACCGCTTCGAGGCGTGGCATCTGTCAGACGCCGAGGTGACGTACGGCCTGGGCTTCCGTTTCCGCTCCTCGCCGCAGCGGATCGCCTCGCGCATCGATCTGGGGCGCAGTCGCGAGGGTTTCGTGTTGATGATGAAATTCGGGTCGTTCCTGTGAGTGCAGAAGCAAATAAGGCGCGGGACCACGAAGGGCGCACAGGTATTTTCCGTGGCCGAACGCTTTCAGGCTACTTCGTCCTCCTGCTGCTGGCGGTGTCGCCCTCGGCAGCCCAGGTGTTTCTGCCCGATGACCCGCTCTGGGTGGACCCCGACACGCTTGCCATTTCGCCCCCCGCCGAACGCAGCCTCTCCGACACGTTCGATTTCTTCGCTAACACGTTTGGCTCGCCGGGGGAGCACGAGGGGCCGGCGCTCAACGTCAACACGCTCGGCGAGGTGCCCAATTCGACCTGGTACACCAATCGGCATTATCTCCATCCGATGCCGTTGGAGGCGTTGCAGCGTGGGCCGGATACCGCGGCGGGGCCATCGGAGGAGGCGCCTTGGAAGGTGGTGGGGCTCACGAGCGAAGGGAAGACGCCTCGCTTGCTGATGGTCGATGCACGGGGCGACCGCTACCTGCTCAAGTTCGATCCAAAGGCGTATCCTGAGATCTCCACGGCAGCCGAGATCATCGCGACCAAATTCTTCCACGCTTTCGGCTACAATGTGCCCGAGAATTACCTCGTTTATTTCGAGCCGGGGCAATTGGAGACGGCAGCGGGCTCCGGCCTCACACCGCGCGATCTTGCGCGCATCGTGCACAAGGCGCCACGCTACCCGGACGGCACGTACCGCGCCCTCGCCAGCCGCTTACCGGAGGGCGAGCCGCTCGGGCCGTTCCTGTACCACGGCACCCGGCCCGACGACCCCAACGACATCTTCTCCCATGAGGCACGGCGCGAGCTGCGGGGCTTGCGGGTGTTCTCCGCCTTCCTCAACCGCGACGACGCCCGAAACCTCAACTCGCTCGACGTGCTCGCTGGAACCAGCGCGCGGCAATACATTCGGCACTTCCTCGTCGAGTTCAGCGCGACACTCGGCGGGGGGCCGCTCGGCCCGAAGCCACGTTGGGCCGGGCACGAGTATGCCGTGGAGGCCGGTCCTATCGCTGCGCGGACGCTCACGCTCGGCTTCGGTGGGCCGGCATGGATGGATATTGTGTACCCGGATCTTCCCTCTGTGGGCCACCTCGAGGCCAAGCACTTCGACCCGAAATCCTGGGTGCCGCAGGTGCCCAATCCCGCCTTCGAGCGGATGGACGCCGCGGATGCTTTCTGGGCCGCCCGGCAGGTGATGAACCTTTCCGACGACGCCATCCGCGCCATCGTCGCTACCGGCGGCTATACGTATCCCCGCGCGGAGGCCTACGTGACCGAAACCCTCATGCAGCGTCGCGACAAGATCGGGCGGGCCTACCTGTCCTTCGCCGGGGGCCTGGACCGCTTCCGCGTCGAGGACAGTCTGCTCGTCTTTGAGGACCTCCAGGCCACCTACGGCTTCACGGAGCCCGGCCGCCTGCGCCGGATCTCCTGGTTCGTTTTCGACAACCTGACGGGGGAGGGGGGCCTGCCTCTGGCGACCGTGACGACAGCGGAAGAATCGCTGCCGCTGCCCGAAGCGGTTGCACCGTTCCTCAAGGCCGAGATCGAGACGCCGGGCGAAGGTATCACGACCGTCTACCTCCGGTACACCGAGGCGGGCTATGTGGTCGTAGGAATCGAAAGGAAAGCTGCCTGAATTTCGCACCTGAAATCTGCAGATCCGCTAAAAAAAGAACGGCCTCGCTTGATGCGAAGCCGTTCTTCCCCTAGAGATCGTTCCAATGGACCGTAGCAGTTTCGACGGCGTCGGTCAGAGCAGCCAGACGAGCACGATCACGAGAATGACGATCAGTAAAATGGTAGGCATGCTGTAGCGTCTCATGGTTCTACCCCCGGTAATCAGGTTGCATGTCGCGTGCAGCGGCCATAGCGGCGCACTGTTAAGACTCTAACGTCGTTTTCATCGGGGCGTTTGAAGATTCGGTGTAAAGAACGCGTTGGAAGGGTAACGGACGTGCAATAGACCATTGACGAGGTGCCGAACGGGCCGGAAACGAAAGAAGCGCCAACAGTACAGATGACCACTGCATGACTGCCGCGATCAACTGCATTCTGACCACGGCAAGCAATAGTCAAGTTGCTGACGCTCCTTGAGGCCTTGCCCAACAGGTCACTTTGCCTGTTCCTCCTCCCTTCAGCGAGCCGCCCGGTTCACAGCCCAATGGTACGCGAACGTCACTTCTTTGCGCGCCTTGAGTTGCGTCGCCGTCCGGCCCGCCAGTAGCTGCTTCAAGGCTGCAAAGTCCGGACGGTCTTGCGGCATGTAGCGCAAAAGAAAATCGCCCGCCGGTAGCCCTGCGCTGTCGAAGTCAGGGCCGAACCAGTCAAGAAGAGAAGAGACGACAAAGCGTCCTTTCTCTTCGCGAAAATGAACGGGTGAGGCGGTGAAGTCGCGCATGGCCGAGTCCAGCTCAGCCTCCACGTTTTCCGCCGTGAAGGCGTGCCGACGCAGGCGCGGGCAGGAGAGGGCCGCACAGTTGAGGCCGACATGGATGCGCGGGTCGAGCCGGTCGACGCGGAGCCGCCTAGCTGCCGCTGGGCCGTCCTGTCGCCGCAGGATGACGTGCTCGATCTGATCGAGCGAGAGGCCCAGGCCGGCGGTGCGGAAGGGCGTTTTGAAAAATACCTCGGCCTGCCCATCATCCAAAATATGCGCCACCCCAGGCGCCCCGACGATGTTTTGGAGCATCTGCACGTTGTAGGCATTCATCCAGAACGCCTTTTTCGCCGCCTCGGAGCGCAGGTTGCCTGCGTCGAACTCTTCGATGGTCTTGAGGACGCGCCGGAAATCCGTGTTGAGAGCGCCCTGCAGTAGGTCGTAGCGCACCAGGCCGGCGTTGGTAACAACCTTCTGGAGGAGAGCTGTGAGAGCGGCCTCGTAATCGGCGGCGGGAGCAACATCGCCCGCTCGGCTGGCGGGGACGTCGCCAGGGTGGGGCCAAAGAAGGAGAAAGCTGAGGAGGATGAACATACGGTGGCTAGAGATGCGAGCACGATGCCGCCTTAGTGCCATCGTTGTGGTGGGGCGTTACGGCCCGGCTCGCAAAGAAAAAGGCCGATGCGAAGGGCACCGGCCTTTTCCTAGCTGAGCTGAAGAAATCAATTGCTTCCGCCGACGCTCGTGGACTGCGGCTCCGCCATTTCGAGTGCCTTACGCGGCAGCTTCTCGGCGCGCTCCGCCGTGTGATACACGAACGAGGCGATAATGGTGGCGGCCTGCTTCAGGTCATCGGCGATGACGTGGTCGTAGACGTCCATGTTCGAGTGGTGCGTGCGCGTCGAGTAGGCGACGTGATCCTGGATGAACTGGAAGCCCGGCAGTCCGGCAGCATCGAAGGCGAGGTGATCGGTGCCGCCCGTGTCGGAGAGGGTGAGGGTAGCGGCGCCCAGATCGCTGAAAGGCGCGAGCCAGGCGCGGAAAATGGGCGCGACGGCTTCGTTTTCTTGCAGATAGACGCCCCGGATCTTGCCCGTGCCGTTATCGAGGTTGTAATAGGCCGACAGCTTTTCGTGCTCGGGCTTGAGGGTGGTGGGCGGCTGGCCCCAGCCGGGGATTTCGGCAAAGTGATCGTTCACGTAGGCGCGGGATCCGTGAAGACCCTGCTCTTCGCCCGTCCACAAGCCAAGGCGAATCGTGCGGCGGGGCTGTTTGCCGAGCGCCTGATAGGTCTCGGTAAGGATGCGCATGACCTCCATCATCACCGCGCTGCCGGCGCCGTTGTCAGTGGCGCCGGTGCCGGCGTGCCACGAGTCCAGGTGCGCGCCCAGCATCACCACCTCATCGCCCACCTGGGCGTCGGTGCCGGGGATCTCGGCGAGCACATTGTGCTCCATCGGGTCGTCGTCGAAGAAGGCGACATCCAGCATCACCTCGGCCTTGACCGGGAAGCCCTTCTCGATGAGACGGTAGAGGCGGTTGTAGTGTTCGACGGCGAGCGTGATCTGCGGGATCACGTCGGCGCCCTCGGCCCAGGCGCTCGGGCGCTCGGACCAGGAGGCATCCGGCGGGGCGGGGACGGAGGCGCTGGAGGAGAAGAGGGTGCCGTAGTCACCTTTGTAGCCTACGTCGAGGATGGCGAGCGGCTTTTCGTCGGCGAGGAAGCGGAGGCGCTGCTGCTGTATGCGGAAACGGCGCACCATATCCGGGTTGGAACGGTAGGAACGGGAGTCGCCGCCCGAGCGGTTGACGAGAGTGAGCAGGTCGTCGGCGTCGCGGCGTTTGGCGAGGGGCTCGAACGGCTCCTCCAAGTCGCGCGGCTCGTCGAGCAGGACGATCTTGCCGCCCAGCTTGCCCTCATACGTGGCGAAATCTTCGTCGCTCTCCGGATTGAAAATCACGACCTCCGCCGCCGCCGGGCCGTCGATGCCGGGGCTCCAGGCTTTGGGATAGGCCAGGACGGGGAATGTGACGGGCGCGGTGACGTGCATCGCAAAACGGTTGAGTGCCCAGCCTCGCCCGAACGGCCCCCACGCTTCCATGTGGGCGTTCTTGAGGCCCCACGCTTCGGACTGCTCGATCACCCATTCGGAGGCGGCGCGGAGCTGAGGCGAGCCCGTCAGGCGCGGGCCGTGCACGTCGGTGAGCCAGCTCAGGATGTCCATCACTTCACTTTCTTCCAGCCCTTCCTGCCGGATCAGCTCGACGGCCCGGTCATCAACCGGCTCCTCCGCCATTTGGGCGAACGTTGGGGTGACCCAGAGAATAAGCAGCAGGGCGACGAGCGGGAGGCGAAACACGGTGGGGCGCATGGCGGGGTACCAGGTAAAGGTGAGGTGATCTTTCGCGGTGATACCATGTAGGCACAAAGCAGATCCGCCGGGCGCGGCGATAAGGCCAGGCCCGGCGGATTCTTGG
>JAHEMB010000095.1:0-1026 GCA_024643915.1 Rhodothermaceae bacterium
GGCTTACATGTCTTCCGAGGGTTGGAGGATGGAGAAGTGACTGCCCTGCGGATCCTGAATGAGGGCGAAGCGGCCCACGTTCGGGATGTCGCTGGGGGGCACCTTGAGCGTGGCGCCCAGTTCTTCGGCTTTCGCGGCGCTGGCGTCGCAGTTTTCCACTGTGAAGTAGGTCATCCAGTGCGGCGGGATGCCGGCCCACTCCTCGGTCATCTCCATCAGGCCGCCTTTCGCCTCCTCGCCGATCATGAACATGACGTACGGGCCGTAGTCAGTCACGGTCTGCACCTGCGTGCTCCATGGCAGGAGGTTCGTGTAGAACGCCTCGGCGGCTTCGCGGTCGTCGGTGGCGAGTTCGTTCCAGCAGGGCGAGCCGGGTTCACCGCGGGTGCCGGTGCCCGGGTAGCTTTTCGCTTGCCAGACGGCGAAATGTGCGCCGCGTGGGTCGCGCAGGTAGGCCATCCGCCCGTGCTCCATCACGTCCATCGGTTCCATGACGACCGCCCCGCCCAGCCGCTTCGCCTCCGCCACGGCTTCATCGGCGTTTTCGACGGCGACGTAGGGCAGCCAGTTCGGCGGCACGCCTTGCGCCTGCATCTCTTCGGTGATCTCGTAGAGGCCGCCGAGGTGCTTGCCGTCGAGGCTGATCATGCCGTAGACGCCGCCCTCGGGCATCACGTCTTCCTCAATCGTCCAGCCGAAAAGGGCGGTGTAGAAGGCTTTGGCGGCCGTGCGGTCGGTGGTGCCGAGTTCCCAATAGCAGAACGTGCCCGGCGCGTGGGTGACGGCCTGGCTGACGGCTTCAGGTACAGCTTCGCTCATGACGTTTCCTCTGATAGATGGTTGGGGTGAAGGGTGCCGTATCTTCCTGATGATGCCGCCAGCAAAATAGCAGCCCCCTGCGACAGCCTTGCTTCATGTGTGAGCAGGCAAGGGAGGAAGAATTCCGCCGCAGATCCGCAGGATCAGGCTGGTCAGCACATCGAGCCCTTGCTCGAGCCATGCCGGATCAACACCGCGTTCAAAGCG
>JAHEMB010000095.1:1036-6643 GCA_024643915.1 Rhodothermaceae bacterium
TAAGACGCCTTGTTCCCGGCACCCTCGCGTTTCACATTTTACATTCCCTGTCGTACTCATTTCCCAGCCTGCCAACCGCTCCGTGTCCAGCCCCATCGCCGAAGTCATCGAGTCCAGCACGCGGGAGTTTCTCGCGGAAGTGTACCGGGAGGTTGAGCCGCCGTCGTTCGGGACGTGGGTGCACGTAGCGCACGTCAACGGAACAGAGCTTTTCGGTCTGGTCAGCCACGTCGAGATCAGCAGCTTTGAGCCGCACCGTCGCGCCATCGCTTACGGTAAGACACCCGAAGAATTGCAGCGTGAATTCCCGCAGGTGCAGGAACTGCTGCGCACCACATTCCGCGCCCAGGTGCTCGCCTACCGAGACGTTCAGGGCACGCTCCGACAGACACTCCCGCCCCAACCTGCCGGCATTCACGCCTTCGTCCACCCCTGCACGCCCGACCACGTCTGCGCGCTCAGCGCCCCCTTCGACTTCCTCCGCACCCTCGCCCGCCACCCCGACCCTGCCGTGCCGGCTGACGACCTTCTCGTGGCCGTGCTCCGCCAGCTCCACGGCGCCCACGACGGCGGCCCCGACGGCGAGCAGGCCCTCCTCGAAGCGGGCCGAGTTCTCAGCCGCCTGCTCAACGACGACCACGAACGCCTCCATTCGATCCTCCGACGTGCCTCTTGAAGTGCGGGGTGGCAAGTGCGGAATGCGGAATGGGTGCTGCAAGCACCCATTCCGCACTCGTCACTCCGCATTCCGCACTTAAAAAATGATGCCCAGGCGGAAGGGGAGGAGGAGGGAGACGTCGGTTTCGCCGATAAGCAGGGCAGGGTTGACTTCGTAGAAAAGGGTCGTTTCGTTGAGGGCCTGTACCCAGCCGACGCCTAGGTGGAGGGTAGGCCCGCTATCGGAGTTCGAGTTGTCTGAAATAGGCGCGTAGGCCCCGATGCCGCCAATGACGTAAGGCGCGCGGTCGCCCTGGAAGGGGAGGGTGACAATGGCCGACACCTGCGGGTCGAAAACGTAGGAAGCATCGTCGCGCCCGCCGAGGATGAAGCCGGTAAACCCGAGGTCGACGGCCACCGAGAGGTCCGCGTTCACAGGAGCGGAGGCCCGGCCCCGGATGCCCAGGCCGAAGTCGAACCCGTCGGCAGTAGTGATCAGCGTGTTGAAGCCCAGCCCGAAGCGCGGCGAAAGCTCCTGCGCGGAGACACGTGGGGCCAGGGCAAGGAGGGCGAAGAAAGCTAGCGGAAAAAAACCAATTCGCTTCATGTCGTGCGAGGTCGGGTTGGATGTAATGGCAGCGGGGCCGGCCCGAAGGCTTACGGAAAATTTCGTCTTACACGTAGGCACCGTTTCGTAAGTTTGGTGCCGCCTAAAAACATGTGGACGTGTGAACGTATGGGGGTGTGGCCGAATTTCGTACCAGAGATCGTGCATACGCCCAAACTTCCATACGTCCACACGCAGTTCTGGCGCGGCCTAAGATAGCAAAGGAAGCGATAGATTCAGGATGAAATTCTCTGTTTGCATCAAGCAAGTGCCCGACGTGGCAGCACCCATCCAGGTGCGCGGCGGTGAACTCGTCCACGATACGGGACGCCTTGTGCTCAACGCCTACGATGCTTCGGCGGTGGAGGCGGCGCTCGTGCTGACCGAGGCGCACGGCGGCGAAATCGACCTCGTCCTGGCCGGGCCGCAGGCGGGGCAGGAAACCCTCCGCAAAGCCCTCGCCATGGGCGCCGACCGGGCCACCCACCTGATCGTCTCCGAAGAGGCGGATCTCGACGCGGCCACCTACGCGGTGCTGCTGGCCCGGCATTTTGACGAGACCGGCCATGAGGTCATCCTCTGCGGCAAGCAGGCGCAGGACACCGACGCCGGCCTCACCGGGGCGATGCTCGCGGAGAAGCTCGGCCTGCCGTACGTCACCAACGCCGTCCGGCTCGAACAGGAGGGCGATACGCTCGTCGTCACGCGCCAGGGGGATACGGGGCAGGAGGTCCTCGCCCTCACGCCGCCCTGCCTCGTCACCTGCTCGAACGACATGAACGACCCGCGCATCCCCACGCTCAAGGGCATCATGCAGGCCAAACGCAAGCCCCTCGACGCCCGCGAGGCCGACCTGCCCGGTGCCCCGCGCACCCGCGTCCTGGGCTACGAAAACCTCCCCGAACGCGAGCCGGGCCGCGTCCTCGACGGCGACCCCGCCGACATCGCCCGCCAGCTTGCCAACCTCCTCCACAGCGAGGCAAAAGTTGTTTGAGCGTGCTTTGTTCTTTGGGTCGCCAACCCTCGTTGCTTTCCCGAGACCGAAGAACGAAAGCGAGCCGCAGGCAGCCTGCCCCGATTTCCTTTATCTGGTAGCGTACCACAGTGAGCGCTGCGAACGTCCAACAGCGAACTCCGTCAGCGTACTAAAAACCTCATGAGTATTCTTACCTACATCGGCATTCAGGGCGGCAGCGTCCGGCGCGCTTCCCTCGAGGTGCTGTCGCAGTGCCGCAAACTGGCGGCGGCGCAGGGGCTGGCTGTCGAAGCCGTGCTCATTCACCCGCAAGCGTCCGACTTCGTGGCGCAGGTGCAGCGGTACGGGGCGCAGAAAGTGTACACGGTCGAAGATCCGATTTTTGAGCAGCACCTGAACGCGCCGCTCGTGGGGGCGCTGGCCGCCGTGATCGAGCAGGCGCAGCCGCGCGTGGTGGCCCTCGCTTCAAGTGAGGCAGTGAAAGACGTGTTGGGTGCGCTCGCCGCCCGCCTTGATGCCCCGGCGCTGGCCGACGTTTCCTCGTTTGAACTGACGGAGGCAGGCGTGCGGGCGCGGCGGCCCGTGCTGGCGGCCAAGTTCATCGCGCGCGTGGAGGCCGAGGGGCAGCCGGTGCTCGTCTCCGTCCGCGCGGGGGCCTACGACGCCGAGGAGGCGCCCGCCCAGGCCGAGATTGAGGCCTTGCCGTTTTCTTTCGACGAAGCGAAGCCCCGGCCGACGCTGCGTGAGGTCATTGGAGCGAGCGGTGGGGCGGTCGATCTCTCGGAGGCGCGGTACGTGGTGGCGGCGGGGCGCGGCGTGCGGGACGAGGAGGGCAAGAAGTTAATCGACGAGCTGGCCGAGGTGCTAGGCGCGGCCATCGGCTCGTCGCGTGCGGTGGTTGATGTGGGCCTTTTTCCGGCCACCTCGCAGGTGGGGCAGACGGGCAAAGTCGTCTCGCCCGACCTCTACATTGCTGTCGGGATCTCCGGTGCCATCCAGCACGCCGCCGGCATGTCTAACAGCCGCGTCATCGTTGCCATCAACAAAGACGCCGACGCGCCCATCTTCAACTACGCCACATACGGCCTCGTCGGCGATTTGTACGTGATTTTGCCCCCTCTCATCGAAGCCTTGCGCGAAGCAAAGGGTTGACAGTTGGCGGTTCTCGGTTGACGGTTTCTCACCTTTACAACCGATCACCGACAGTCGGCAACCGACAACTAATATGGAAGACAAATTCGATTGTATCATCGTCGGCGGGGGCATCGCGGGGCTGAGTACGGCCATGACGCTGGCGCGCGGCGGGGCAAAATTCCTGCTCATCGAACGCGGCGAGTTCTGCGGGTCGAAGAATGTCTCGGGCGGCGTCCTCTGGGGCAGCGACCTCGCCCGGCTCGTCCCGAACTACTGGGAGGAAGAGGAGGGGGGCTGGGAGCGGTTTGTGAGCCACCGGCGGCTGACGTTCATGGACGAGCAGTCCGCCTTCTCCCTCGATTTCAAGTCGGGCCATTTCGCAGAGCCTCCGTACTCGGGCGTGACGGTGCTGCGGGCGCGGTTCGATAACTGGCTGGCGGGCAAGGTAGAGGAGGCCATCGCCGAGAGCGCGCATCCGGACGAGTCGTTCCTCGCGCAGAACATCCTCGTCGAGGAGGTATTGATGGAGGACGGGCGCGTGGTGGGCATCCGGGCGGGGGAGGAGAAATTTTTCGCCGATAGCGTGATCCTGGCCGAGGGCATCAATAACCTGCTGACGCGGCAGGTGGGCCTCCAGAGCGACTACGTGCCCGCCGATTACGTGGCGGTGGGCGTCAAAGAGGTCATCCAGTTCGACCGGAGCGTGTTGGAGGATCGCTTCCAACTTAGCGGGCTCGGTGGCCTCTCGAACGAGTTTGTGGGCTTTGCGAGCGGGGGAGTGGAGGGCGGCGGTTTCCTCTACACCAACCGCGAATCCGTCTCCATCGGCCTCGTGCTGGGAATGAAGGATCTGCGGGAGAAAAAGCACACGCCGTACGACCTGCTCAACGCCTTCAAGGCGCACCCGGCGGTAGCGGACACGCTGCGCGGCGGCGAGGTGCTCGAATATTCGGCCCACGTCGTCTCTACCGGCGATATCCGAGGGATGCCCCGTGAACTCTATGGGGACGGCGTCCTCCTGGCCGGTGAGGCGGCCAATCTGCTGCTCAATGCAGGCAAGGCCATCCAGGGGATGGATTACGCCATGCGCTCGGGTCTCCTCGCCGCCGAGACCGTGCTTGCGGCCAAGCAGAAAGGCGACTTCAGTGCGGCCACACTCAAGCGCTACCGCGACGCCCTCGAAGAGAGCTTCGTCTTGCAGGATATGCGGAACTTCCAGGGCGCCGTCCACCTTCTACACAGCCCGCAAATGTTCGGCGCCGTGCCCAACCTCGTCTGCGATTTTGGCCGCCAGTTCTTCACCGTGGACAGCGAGCCCTCGAAGAAATCGTCGCAGATGTTCAGGGAGAGCGTCAAGCGCCACAGTTCGTACTGGGACCTGATTAAGCTCGGCTTCAAGGCCTCGCGGTCGCTGTAAAAAGGAGCCGACGAAACGAGGAATCTCGGAAACGAAGCGAGTAGGGCGAGGATGATGATCGTCGATTCGTCGGCTCGTCAATTCTTCGATTCATGCAAGGCCGGTTCGAAGTTAGAAGTTGAAGGGATTTCCCAAAGCACATGAAGAAGCTAACCCTCAGCGAGCGCCTCGGCCTCGTTAATTACCGGAACCAGGGACGGAGCGAGGCGAAGCCGCACATCCTCGTCGAGACCGACATCTGCAATAGTGTGTGCCCGCACAAGTGCACTACGTACGTCTGCCCCGCCAACTGCTACACCCTCGACGAATTGGGGCAGGTCCATTTCCAATTCGAAGACTGCATCGAGTGCGGCACCTGCCTCTACGCCTGCGACCAGGGCGCCGTGACGTGGAACTATCCCAACCCCGAAAGCGGGCGCGGCGTGACGTGGAACCTGGGGTAGCGCGAGGCCAAAAAGAAGGGCCGCCCCTTGATTTAGGAGGCGGCCCTCGATGCAGACCTGCTCCCCGCACAGCCTTTCGAAGCGCGAAGTAAGAAAGGTAGGCTGTGCTGCAGGTTCGGAATTCACTTCTGTTAATCCGGCAGGAAAGGCTTAGCCTCGCCGTCGTCTCCTTCGAACTCCTGCCCGCGTTCTTCAAGCAGTCGACCAATTTCGTCGAGATGGCCGAGTTCGAAGCGCTCAATGGGCTCTTCGCCCTTGTCATGTTGGCGAACGACTTGCACGTTTTTCTCTATCCGGTCTGCGACCTCAGGGGCGACTAGCTTTTGCTGCGCGAGGTCTCGCACCGCCAGGGTGTAAATAAAGCCGCAACGAT
>JAHEMB010000095.1:6653-8694 GCA_024643915.1 Rhodothermaceae bacterium
CGAACACACTGATGCGAATCGCAACAGAGGGTGACGATGGCAGCGTCCGTGAAGTGGTTCGCCCTATAGATGAGGCCGGGCTTGACAACCACGTAGCCCCACACCGCCTTGATGTAGTAGCAGCCGGGCGGCACATCCACCTCAACGTGGCCGCAACGCGCCGGGATGACGACGTACCGGCGCCCGCAGTACTCCAGCACCGAGCCGTCGCAGTTATAGATGGTTACGTACCAGGTACGGTGGTCAACCTTACACGGATCGTCGATGGCTGACACATAGATATTGAGCTTTGAGAGTCCCATGATGATAGCCTCCATTAATGTTGAGTGAGACAAATTGCCGACAAAGGGTCATTCAGAATACATGAGCCCATTTATCCAGTCGCGCTTCGGCTTGACCTTTATATAATCATCTACTGAAAATCCGCAAGATTGTGCCTCTTACAGTGCAGGGGTGAGCACCAGAAATGCCTCCACATCGCAGGCAATCCTACCCTAACCCAAGTTGTAACCTGCTGGTTTGGTGCCTCGTTTGGGGCGACGCGGAGAAGGGGAGACACGGTGAAAAATAGATCGCCGCGTCTCCTTGTCCCCCTAGCTCCGTGTCCAGGGCCGTTAAGTTCTCGCGGCGCTTCCAGAGTCGATCTCGTGCTCCCCCTTTCCCCCCCGACTCGATTGGGGGGAGAGGGCCGTTTGTAAGAACTTAACAGCCCTGCTCTCTCCGTGTCCGCTCGAAGCAGGCACAACTTGAGTTACCTTATAAACAGATTCCTTGCCGATATTAGAGCATTCCGCCTCACTTCTTCGCAGAACCGATGGTGTTGGGCATAACCTACTGCATTATAGCCACGCCGAAGCGGCGATCAACGATCTTTTTGCTACTCGGATCGTCTACTTGAATGGTTGCTTTCGTGCTGCATTGTTCGGATTTCACGGCGCGCTCGCGAACGGAGCGAGGGCCGGAGCGTATTTCTTCTCACGGACAGAAATTTCCCCTTGAGCACGATATTTCCCATGGCCAAATTCCCCTTCAACACCGACGATGCCTTCCTCTTCGAATCCATGCTGGGCGAGGAGGAGCGGCTGATTATGGAGACGGCGCGGGAGTACGCGCAGACGCGCCTGGAGCCGCGCGCCCTCGAAGGCAACCAGGACGAGGTTTTCCACGAGGAGATCCCCCGCGAGATGGGCGAGTTGGGGCTGCTCGGCGCCACCATCCCGCCCGAGTACGGCGGGGCGGGCGTCAGCTACACGGCCTACGGCCTCATCGCACGCGAACTGGAGCGCGTCGATTCGGCGTACCGCTCGTTCGCCTCGGTGCAGTCGTCGCTCGTCATGTATCCCATCTACGACTTCGGGACGGAGGAGCAGCGGCAACGCTTCCTGCCCAAGTTGGCGACCGCCGAGATGATCGGCGCTTTCGGCCTGACCGAGCCCGACCACGGCTCCGACCCCGGCTCGATGAAGACGACCGCGCTGAAGGTGGACGGCGGCTGGCGGCTCAACGGCGCCAAGATGTGGATCACCAACTCGACCGTGGCCGACGTGATGGTGGTGTGGGCCAAGGCGAAAGAGCGGAAGGACGAAGAGGGCGTCATCCGGGGCTTCCTGGTGGAGCGCGGCATGGACGGCCTTTCGGCGCCGAAGACGCACAACAAGATGTCGCTGCGCGCCTCCATCACGGGCGAGATCGTCCTCGAAGACGTCTTCGTGCCGGACGCCAACGTTTTCCCGGAGGTGCGCGGCCTGAAAGGCCCGTTTAGCTGCCTCAACAACGCGCGCTTTGGTATCGCCTGGGGCGCGTGCGGAGCGGCGGAGGACTGCTATCAGCGCGCCCGCCGCTACGTCGCCGAACGGTACCAATTCGGCTACCCGCTCAGCGCCATGCAGCTCGTTCAGACAAAGCTCGCCAACATGCTCACCGACATCACGCAGATGCAGCTCCTGGCCTGGCGCTTGGGCGACCTCAAGGACCAAGGCAAGGCCGTCCCGGCGATGGTCTCGCTCGCCAAGCGCAACAACTGCGGCAAGGCGCTCGACAT
>JAHEMB010000096.1 GCA_024643915.1 Rhodothermaceae bacterium
CCGAGCGCCTCTACCTCCCCCTCGCGGAAACGAATGGGCCGCTTCATCGGTTGGGTGTCCAGCAAGTAGGTTGAAGGTTGGCGAGCCAACCGACAACCGGCAACCGACAACCGACAACCCAATCATCATGTCGTGTGGAAGTGGGGGATGTGGAAGTGGCGGCGGGTGTAGCGGCGGCTGCGGCTCGGCCGAGAGCGGCTGCCCGTCGATGCACGTCTTCGACTGGCTCGGCGACCTGGGTGTGGGCGGTCCGCGCCGGGTGTTCGACCTCGTCGAGGTGATCTTCAAAGCCGGACGGAAGGCGTTCTACCGCAACGTGCGCGACCTTGACGTGCAGACGGGCGACTTCGTCATCGTCGAGGCCGATCGGGGGATCGACTTCGGCACGGTCCACATGTCGGGCGAACTGGTGCGCCTGCGCGTGAAGGCCAAGGGGTTCGAGGACGACGCGCAGTTTCCCAACCTCATCCGCCTGGCTACCCTCGGCGACATCGAGCGGTGGGAGCAGAACAAGGACGAGGAGGCTGAGGCTTTCCACATCGCCCGCGAGGCCATCGACCGGATGACCCTGCCGATGAAGCTCGTCGATGCCGAATGGCAGTTCGACCACAAGAAGGTCACCTTCTTCTTCACGGCCGAGCACCGCGTCGATTTCCGGCAACTCGTGCGCGAACTGGCGGGGCGTTTCCGTACGCGCGTAGAACTGCGGCAGATTGGCGCGCGCGATGAGGCGGCACGGCTGGGGGGGCTGGGCTCGTGCGGGCGCGAGCTATGCTGCTCCACCTGGCTGCAAGAGTTCAAGCCCGTCTCGACGCAGGCGGCCAAGGTGCAGAACCTGCCGCTCAACCCGGTGCGCCTCAGCGGGCAGTGCGGGCGCCTCAAGTGCTGCCTCAACTACGAACTGGAGCAGTACATGAACGCCCTCGAACACTTCCCGCGCGTCGATACGCCTGTCACCACGTCCTACGGGCGGGGCACCGTGCAGAAGCTGGATATTTTCAAGGACGTGGTATGGATCCAGTATGAGGACGGATCCTGGGAGGACAAATCGCTTGCCGTCATCGGCGAGTTGCTGGCGGCGCAAGAGGGAAAGGGGACGGGCGCCGATGACAGCGCGGCGCATCACCGGAAGAAGCGCCGCCGGGGGGGGCGTCGCCGGAGCGGCAAGAGCGGCGGGGCGTCGCGGGGGAAGGGAGAGAAGGGAGATGACGCTGCCTAATGTCGCACTCAACGAGGGCCGTTGTCGAGAAGATGCTCTTGGAAAATGAAGTCACTTAGTTTACATTCGGGCGGGACCCTATGTATTTTATGGGGTCTTTGAAGATTAAGTAGGAGGGGAACGCACACGGGAAGCTCTGGTTGAGGGTTATCGCGTTTACGTAGTATCAAATACCGGCAATTCGACATCTTCAGCATGGCAGATCTTAGCGCGGATGCTCTTCTTTCCACCCCGTGCCGTGTTCCGGAGCTGGGGTTGCGGCGAGGGCGCCTTCAGCTTTTCCCTGACGCTGTGCACCTGACAGGCTGGACCTTGAAAGGGCGCTATCGCCGTCGCATTCCACTTCACACCATCGAACGGGTCGAGTGGCTGCCGGTAGCGGAGGGCGCCAACCTCGTCCTCCATCTTTGCGAAGAGGCGCCGGTGAATCTGGTTTTGAAGAAAGCCGCCGGCACGTGGAAGTTCGAGATTCAGGCGTTGCTCGGGGCCGGGGCGGATACGTTGAACAAGACCCTCCCCGAAGAGGCAAAGAAAAAAGATCTGGCAGCCTGACCCCCGTTGCAATCCTGCCTGACGTGGGTTTCAGCCTAGTCTCTGCCCCTGCTTTCTCTTTTCGCGCCCGTCACGCCACACGTTGTAAGGATGGCCTACTCGGCAGAGATCAGTCGGAGCGCGCCAACAGCCTTCGTCTTTCTGCTCGACCAGTCGGCTTCGATGCAGGACGCGTTCGGTGGGGCAGAGGAGCGGGGCGATGCGGCCCCAAGCAAGGCCCGCGTGCTGGCCGACGTGGTCAACCGGCTCTTGCAGAACCTCGTTCTGCGGTGCGCCAAAGAGGACGGCGTGCGCGACTATTTCTACGTCGGGGTGGTCGGCTACGGCGAGCGGGTGCAGCCCCTCGTTCGGCCCGCTGAGGGGTTCGCAGGGAAGGGGGATCTGGTGCCCATCAGCCACCTGGCCGAGCGCCCGCTCCGCCTCGAAGAGCGCCTCCACCGCATGCCCGACGGGCAGGGCGGCACCACCGAGCGGCGCGTTAAATTTCCTGTCTGGTTCGATGCGCATGCCCGCAACGGCACGCCGATGTGTCAGGCCCTGGACTACGCCACGCAGATGATCCGCGCCTGGATCGACGTCCATCCGCGCGGCTTCCCCCCCATCGTCATCAACGTCTCCGACGGTGAGGCCACCGACGGCGACCCGCTTCGTTTCGCCCACCGCCTCCGCTCCTTCGCTACTGACGACGGCGAGGTGCTGCTTTTTAACGTGCATCTTTCCGCGTCCAGTGCGCCCGCCGTAGAGCTGCCTGATGCTGCCGCCGGCCTGCCCGACAAGGACGCCCGTCTCCTCTTCCAGATGTCGAGTCTCCTGCCCTTCGCGATGCGGGCCGCCGCCGAGCAGGAGGGCTACGCTGTCGGCCTCGACGCACGCGGTTTCGTCTTCAATGCCGACCCTGGCGCCCTCGTCCGCTTCCTCGAGATCGGCACCCGCCCTAGCAACCTGCGATGAATGAAGTGCGGAATGCAGGTTGCGGAATGTTTACCTAAATGAGCGAGCCTGATTCACGCCCCCTGTTTCGTGATGTGCAGGTCTTCGCTTTGCCGAAGGTGGGGCATCGGGAGGAGGAGTATGAGGATGCCGCTGCGTGGATGGCACCGTTGAGGGGGCCGCTATGGGCCGCCGTGGCCGATGGCGCCACCGAGGCGGCCTTCGCGCGAGACTGGGCGCAGTGCCTCGTCGCGGGATTCGTGGAAGAGGGGAGGGGAGGAGATAGCCTGGGAGAGCAGTTGCCAGCGTGGCAGGCAGGATGGCGCGAGGCAGTGGGGGCGCGGGCGCAGCGCCTGCCGTGGTTCGCCGAGGCGAAGGTGGCGCAGGGCGCCTACGCGGCATTCCTGGGACTCACTCTTGAGAAGGAGGGCACCTGGCACGCCCTAGCCGTGGGCGACTGCTGCCTGTTTCATCTGCGCGACGAGGCGGTGCTGACGTCGTGGCCCTTTACTGATGCCGCCGCCTTCACCCACCGCCCAGCGCTGCTGTCGAGCCTCCCCGAGCACGCCCTCCCGCCCGTCGTACGCACCGCAGGCCGCTGGCGGGCCGGCGACGTATTCCTCCTGGCAACCGACGCCCTCGCTGCCTGGTTGCTGCGCACCGGTCCCATCTCCGCCCTAGCTTTCACCGCCGAAACCTTCGCGACAGACATAGCGACGGCGCACCGCAACGGGGATCTCCGCAATGACGACGTGACGCTGGTACGGATTGAATTGCGCTAATCTCTCAGTTCAAAGCCCCTTTCTAGGAAAGCTCAACGTTCCAAATTCCAAGCTCCAAGATTACCATAAGGCACCCTTGGGAGTTTACTAGCGTCAGTCGCGCTGCGCGCTCGTGTGGGGCTTGGGATTTGGGGCTTTACGCCACGACGTGCTGGCGTTCGAGGCTGCTGATCCAGGCCTGCACCTGCTCGATGGTCGCGAAGTCGCCGAGGGCTTCGAAGATGGCGAGGGCGCGGCGGTACATCGCGCGGGCCTGCTCTAGCTGACCGCGTGCCTGGAAGACGATGCCGAGGTTGCCGTACTGGTTCGCCATGCCCTCCTGGTCGCCCCGCTCCTCGGCGAGGGCGAGGGCCTTGCGGTACGTGGCTTCTGCTTCGTCCAGGCGGTCCCACTCTTGATAGACATTGCCGAGGTTGCCGTAGTCGGCGGCGAGGTTTTCGCGGCGGCCCAGCTTCTCCTCGATCTCGATGGCCTTGAGGTACATCTGCTCGGCCTGTTCGAGGCGGCCCTGCACGCGGAAGAGGATGCCGAGGTTGCCATACTGGTTCGCCATGCCTTCGTACCGCCCCAGCGTCTGGTTGAGGGCGAGCGCCTTGCGATACATCTGCTCGGCCTGTTCGAGGCGGCCCAGCACGCCGTAGACATTACCCAGGTTGCCGTAGTCGGCGGCCATGCCGTCGCGGCGGCCCAGGGCTTCGTTGAGGGCGAGGGCCTGGCGGTAGGCATACTCGGCCTTGTCCAGCCGGCCCTGCATCCAGTAGACATTGCCGAGGTTGCCGTAGTCGGCGGCGACGGCATCGCGGCGGCGGCGGCGGCCGTTGAGGGCGAGCGCCTGGCGGTAGAGCTGCTTGGCAGCGTCGAGGTCGCCGCGCGTTTCGCAGGCGCGCCCTACGCTGCTGCACGCCCCGGCCAGGAGCTGCTGCAACGCAGCCGAGTCGCTGTGCTCGAAGAGAGGCTTGAGCAGGCCCTGGGCCTTTTCGGTCAGGCCGATCTGCGCGAGGAAACGGGCGTGTTCGAGGGAGAAGACGGGGAGGCCGTACGGCTGTACCTGGGCCGCCGAGCGGACGAAGAGTTCTTCGGCGCGGGTGAGGCGGCCGCTGCCGGCGTAGGCCCAGGCGGAGCGGATCAGGTCGAGGGCGGCGCGGGCGTCGTCCTCTGGCACGCCGGCCAGTTCGTCGGTGAGCAGGGTGAGGCGCTCTTCGAGGGCGCCCGCGTCGGCGTCGGTGGTGGTCGCGGGCAGGGGCAGGCGGTCGAGCCAGAGGCAGAGGTGGGTGTAGAGTTGCTCGTGCCAGTCCGCCTCGTCCGCGCATCGATAGCAGCGTGCCTGGCCCTCGGCTTCGAGGCGGTCGCGGAAGTCGAGCACGCGGCGCAGGGGCTCGTCCGGGCGCGCCAGCAGGTCGGGTTCGACGTCGAGGAAATAGAGCCAGACCGTCTGCCCGGCGTCGCGGGCGCGCACGTAGAGGGTTTCGAATGAAGAGGGGTAGGTTTCGGGGTCGTCCCAGTGGCGGGAGAGGGCGAGGACGACGAGGTCGGCGGCGCGGAGGGCGCGGTCCACGAGGGCCTGGGGCAGCAGCCGGCCCAGCATCGAGTCGGCACTGCCGACGGCCTTGAGTTGCCGGCCCTGCACCTTGGCTTTCTCGTCGTTGACCTGCCGGAGCACGTTCGTCACGGTCAGGCGCGCGGCTTCTTCTTCGCCCGGCGCCGCCACGAAAACGCGCAGCACATCCGATCCGTTGTTCGTCCTACCCATAGCGCTATCATCGCTTAGAAACTACGGTCCGCTCCTGTCGTACCTGCCACCGCTTTCGAGAGTATCGCGGATTTTATCATTTTGATAAGCGCCCGCCGCGATCCTTTTTACGCCTTTCTGTAGCTTTTCTGCAACTGCTCCCTGCCCCGCGCCCGCCATGCCGACGTACCCGACACCGGGCGAATACCAGGAAGTGATGCAGTTCCCGGCGGCGACTCTCCTCGACCCTGCGTTGCAAGGCGCCGAGCCGGAAGCGGACGTGCTGGGCCTGCCGAGAGCGCTCACGGGTGCTTTCGCCGTCGTCTTTCCCGTACAAACGCGCACCCAGCGTTGGGCTGTCAAGTGTTTTCTGACGGAGGCGCCAGAGCAGCACACCCGCTATCGCGCCGTTGCGGATTATCTGCACACGCACGATCTCCCCTACTTCGCCGATTTCGAATACCAGCGCGCGGGCATCCGCGTGGCGGGGCAGGTTTTTCCGATCCTCAAAATGGCGTGGGTAGAGGGAACGCCGCTCAACCGTTTCGTCGCAGAGCACCGGGCCCGCCCCGAGGCGCTGGCCGCGCTTGCCGAGGCATGGCGCGCGATGATCGTCGACCTCGAAGCCGCCGGCATTGCCCACGGCGACTTGCAGCACGGCAACGTCCTCGTCGCCGAGGAGGCCGGCACGCCCCGCCTCCACCTGGTCGATTACGACACGACGTACGTCCCGGCCCTGCGTGGGCGCAAAAGCCCGGAGGTGGGCCACCGCAACTTCCAGCACCCCGACCGAAGCGAGGCCGACTTTGGCCCATATCTCGACCGCTTCCCCGCGCTCGTCGTCTACACTGCGCTGGGCGCCTGCCGGGCCCGCCCCGACCTGTGGCCGCGCTACGACACGGGCGAAAACCTCCTCTTCCGCGCTGCCGACTTCTTCGACCCCGCCACCTCCCTGCTCTTCGACGAGTTGGTACAGATAGAAGCGGTGGCGCCGCTGGCCGAGGCGCTGCGGACGGCCTGTTACCTCGAACCCGAGGCTGTGCCCTCGCTCGCCTCCGTCCTTGCTGGGGAAGCGCCCGTGGCGAAGCTGCGCCGCCGCGCCGCGCCGGACCGCCGCGGGCGGGTGGAGCGGGGTACGTTCGAGCGGCTTTTTCTGCCCCTCGCGCTGGCGTGGCTGTTCGCTTCCACTGGACTCCTGGCCTGGGGCGGCTGGTTGCCGGGAGGAGCGATGGTGCTGGCGGGCCTCCTCCTGGGGGGCATGGTGGCCGCCCGCCGCTATCATCGGCTGTCCCTCGTGCGCCGTCGCCGAAAACTGCACCGGGAGGTGGACTATTTCGGGCGCGTGATTGAGGGGCTGCGGCGGCAGGAGGACACGCTCGAGAAGCAGCGTCGCGAAGCGCAGCAGAGCCTCGAAAAGCTCCGCGCTGAGCGCCTGGGAGCATTGCGGGAAAAAGCCCTCTACGACCGCCTCAAGCACCATTTCATTGCCGAGGCGGCAGTCGAGGGAGGCGCCTCGCACAAGACGGTGGTGCGGCTGAAAGCCGCCGGCCTCCGCACCGCCTACGACGCTACGCCGGAGCGGCTGGCGAAGGTGGCCGAGATCGGCGAGTCGAGCCGGGGCCGGGTGACGGCGTGGCGCGCCGCCCTGGTTTCTCGCTACCAGGCCGACGTTCCGCAAACCCTCTCGCCCGCCGAGGTGCAGCGCCTCGAACGGTATGTGCAAAACCGAGCCACGAACTTCGACGCCGAACGCGCGCGGACGCGGGAGAAAATGGAAGTGCAACGCGCCGAGCAGCGGCAGGCGGAAGCGCGCCGCGACGGGCTCCCTGTTTTTTCTTTCCTCGCCTACTTGCGCTTTCTGCTGCATCTCGGCGCGGGGCCGGGTCGCTCTCGCCCGCCTGCCCCCCTCGCCGCCCCGCCCTCCGGTGAGATGCCTGCCTCGGCGACAACGTCTATCGAAGAGAAGGAGAAGGCATGGTGGGAAGAGGGATGAGGAGAAGAACCGACGAACCGAAACCAAGTGTTCTCGGAGATCGCAGAGTCTGTCTGTGAAGTTAGGAGGCAGGCGAAGACAGCCAGCCCCGACACGTCGAGGAGCGAGATGGACGCGATCAGGGCGCGCGAAGCAGGCAGCGGTTCGCGCTCGCTCGCTTTCCCGCCTGGTGTTGTTAGGGACTCTTATCGGAACAGCTTCGGCGCCAGCCGGATGAACTCGCGGCGCCAGGTGCTCCATGTATGACCCCCCGGCACCTCGTCGAGGGATACGTCGAGCCCCTGCTCAACGAGCCAGATGGTGAAGTGCCGGTTCACCCCGAGCAGGAAGTCCTCGGTTCCGACGGACAGGGCAAGGAATTCCGGCGGGCTCCAGGAACTGCGGTCGCCGATGAGAGGGAAGAGGGCCTCGTAGCGCCCGCCATACATGATGAGAGCGCCGCCGAAGGAAGCCACGGCGCCGAAAAGGTCTGGGTGGTTGAGTCCGAGGTAGAGCGCCTGAGCGCCGCCCATGGAGAGGCCTGCGATTGCTCGTGCCTCCTCGCCCGGGCGAACACGGTACGCCTGCTCGACGTAAGGCACGACCTCCTCAATCAGGGAACGGGCAAAGGCGTGCAGCACGGCCGCCTGGTCGGTGGCGGGGCTAAACATCTCCCCGACCCGTGACGGCGCGTCGGAGAATCCGTACCCGAGGGGCATGACCACCATCATGGGCTGGATGTGGCCGCGGGCGAAGAGGTTATTGAGGATCACATCGACGCGACCTGCCGTGGACCAGGCTCGTTCGTCGTTGAGGACACCGTGGAGGAGATAGAGCACCGGATAACGCCGGCCGGGTGCGGCCTCGTAGCCCGGCGGCGTATACACCAGCAGCGCGCGCGGTTCGCCGAATCGCTGGGACTGGTACTCATGCCTGTCGATGCGTCCCGGGGGCGCGTCGCTACGTTCCCAGAGCAGGGAGTCCGGCCCAAGAACATGGACCAGACTCTGGCGACCGCCGCTCACCATGGGCACCCCTTCCGGATTCGCAGGATCGGACGTGGGGCGACCGTCCAAGACGAAATAGTAGAGATAAATGTCGGGCGAGAGCGGCATGGTCGTGTGCCGCCACGTCCCGTCATCCCCTCGCGTCATTTCAATCGGCGCCTCCCCCTCTACCACGAGGAGCACCCGCTCGGCCCCGGCGGCGTGATAGCTGAAAGTGACCCGCCCCTCCTTATGCAACCGAGGGCCCGCCTGTGCCTGTGCGGATGTGGGAGCCGATGCGAGCAGCAGGGTGACCGCGTACGCCAGCATCCAAGGCCGACGTTGTAAGGATCGGATGAGGGCCACAGACCACGTGAAGAGGCTGGGCGTCATGAGTCCGATGGGTTTAAGCATGATCAAAGCCGCCCCAGCACCGTCAGCAGAGCAAGCGCGGTGAGGCACGCACACACCGTACGGAATCTGTTCCAGCGGTTCCAGCGTGCCTCG
>JAHEMB010000097.1 GCA_024643915.1 Rhodothermaceae bacterium
AGCGGTCAGCGATCAAGTTTCGCCAGTCAACTTCTCTGCGGACGACGGACCACACCGGCATGATTCGACCCTTTTTAGACAAGTCGCCCGCCTACGATGACTCCAATTTCATCGCGCCGTCTGCCGAGGTGATTGGCGACGTGGTGCTAGGAAAGGGGGCGAGCATCTGGTTCAACGCCACCGTGCGCGGTGACGTCAACTGGATTCGCATCGGCGCGGCGACGAACGTACAGGACAACGTGGTCATCCACGTGACGAAAGGCAAGGCGCCCACCCGGATTGGGGCGCGGGTGACGGTGGGACACGGCGCCATCCTCCACGGCTGTACCGTTGAGGATGAGGTGCTCATCGGCATGGGCGCCGTCGTACTCGACCACGCGGTTGTGGGAACGAACAGCCTCGTTGGGGCGCGGGCGCTCGTGACGGCACGCATGGAGATCTCGCCGCGCTCGCTCGTCCTCGGCGCGCCCGCGCGCGTCGTCCGCACGCTCACCGACGCGGAGGTGGACGACATCCGCCGCCACGCCGACAACTACCTGCGCTACAGCGCCCTCTACCGGGGCGAGGAAACGCCCGCCACCAACCCGTTCTACGGATGAAAACCTGCGTCATCATCAACCCGAATGCGGGATCGGCGGAGCAGATGGACGCGCTTGAAAAGGTGCTGAACTCGCGCACGTCGGTTGAATGCTGGAAAAGCAGCGAAGCGGGAGAGGGCGAAACCCTGGCCCGGCAGGCCGCCGAGGACGGCTTCGAGCTCGTGGCGGCGGCAGGCGGCGATGGGACGATCAACGAGGTGGTCAACGGCCTCATGCAGGCCCGGCGGCAGCCGCGTTTCGGCGTCATCCCCCTCGGCACCGGCAACGACCTCGCCCGTACCCTCGACGTTCCCGAGGACCCGCTCGACGCCGTCGCCCTTTTGGAGATGGGCGAGGTGCAACGCCTCGACCTGATCCGGCTCGTGACAGGCAAGGAAACGAAGTTCGGCATCAACGTAGCTGCGGGCGGCTTCAGCGGGGACGTGGATGAGGTCATGACGTCGGAGATGAAGGCGCGGTGGGGGCCGCTCGCCTACCTCATCGGCGCCGCCACTGCCCTGCCGGACCTGCAAGAGTACGTTACTACCATCGCCTGGGACGAGCATCCGCGCGAGACCATTGAAGCGCTCAACATCGTGGTGGCTAACTGCCGGACGGTGGCGGGCGGCAAGCCTGTGGCGCCTACGGCCAACCCACAGGACGGCCTCCTCGACGTGGTCATCGTGCGCCGCGCCGAAGTCCTCGAACTGGCCGGCGTGACGGCGAAATTGCTGGCGGGCAATTACCTCGACAGTCCCCACGTCGTTCACCGCCGCGTGCGCCAGGTCCACATCGCCTCGCGCCCCGGCATGTGGTTCAACGTTGATGGCGAACTCCTCACCCAAGAGCCCATCACGTTCACCGTCATGCCCGCTGCGCTCGAAGTGATCGTGGGCGAAGGTTACGTGGCCGAACCGGAGAGGGTGGGATAAGCTCGACATCCGACACGAGCCGCAGGCGACTGACGTAGTAAATCCGAAATCCGAAAAGGTACCTATTGTAGGGTTTGGAGCTTGGAGCCAGGCATTTAGAACCGGCGTTCTTTCCACCGGATGCGGGGGGAGAGGAGGAGGGAGAATGGCATCAGCAGCACGTAGCCGAACAGGTAGAGTTCGTAGTGCAGGAGCGTGCCGAGGAGCCCGCGTGCGCCCATCCGCTGCATCCCCGTGCGCAGCATCAGCCCATCGGCGAAGATCTTCAGGGCGAGGAGAGCAAGCGTGACGAAGGGCGCGCCGAAGAGGCCGCCGAAGAGGAGCAGGTGGGTGAGGTAAAAGAGGAGGTAGGCAAGGTAGGCCCACGGCGGCGCCGCCAGCCCGCCCCGCGCCCACCTTTTCCGTTGGGCGAAGACTTCGCGGAGAGAGGTCAGGGGGAGGGTGAAATTGCCAAGCGGCGCGTCGAGCACGAGGCGCACCTGCCACCCTGCGCCTCGAATGGCACGGAAAAGCGCGTAATCCTCGGTAACGCTGGCGGGGAGGGCCGGGTAGCCGCCCACGGCTTCGTAGGCGTCGCGGCGAAAAGCCATGTTGTTGCCTTGGGCCGTGAGGGGCAGGCGGGCGCCCGAGGCTGCGGCAGCCAGCGTTAGCAGGAGCAGCCAGTCGAGCGCCTGCACGCGGTCGAGGAGGGTGCGGTGCTCTACGAGGGTGACGCCGCAGACCATGCCGGTGGCCGCGTCGCGAAACTGCGAGGCGAGGTTTCGTGCCCAGGCGGGGGGCGGAAAGCAATCGGCGTCGGTCAACAGCAACAGGTTGGCGTCGGCATGGCGATACGCGGCATGCACCGCACGCGCCTTGCCTTCTAGCCCGTCCTCCGCCTCCCGCGCCACGTTGATCCGTCGGAAGCGGGCGTCGCGCCCGGCAAAGGCGTCGATGAGGGCAGCGGTGCCGTCGGTCGAGTGGTCGTCGGCGATAAGAAATTCGATGCGGTCGGCAGGGTAGTCCTGTAACTGAAGGGCACGGAGGCAGCGAGGCAGGGCATCCTCCTCGTTGCGTGCGGCCACCAGCACGCTCACACGGGGCAGGGCGTCGGTGGCGAGGGGGGGCGCGGCGCGGTCGGCACGGGCCGCTACTGTGGCCAGGAGTGCCAGCACCACGTAGAGCGTCGTGACAGAGAGGAGGAGCGTCATGCGTGCCCGGGCCGGGAGGAGAGGATCCGGAGAGGGCGGAAGATAACGAAGGCCGGCGGAAGGCGCGAGGGAAGGCCAAAATCCAAGCTCCAAATCCCAGGTATTCTAAAAGCTGCCTTTGGGATTTGGAATTTGAGGTTTGGGATTTCGCGCTAGGGTTTCCCTGGGGCGAGCGAGGCCAGGCCGGCAGCGTGGCTGCCGGAAGGCAACATGACGAGGTAGGGGAAGTGGCGTTGCGGATCGCTGCTTTCGATGAGGGCCTTCAGCTTCCAGCGGGCCGCCGCGTCGCTGCCGCCCGGCACAAAACGGAGCCGTTGCGCGACGCCCTCGGCATCGGGTATCCCGTCGCGCAGGTCGAGAACCACTGCGCCTATCCCCTGCTCATCGCGCCCGCGTTGGGCCGTCGTCGCCATTGCCGTGCCGAAGCGAGAAAGGGCTTCTTTGGCCGTTATTGCAGAAGTCGAGTCCTTGGACGCACCTTCATCAGCCAACAGCACCTTCCCGGCAGCGAGCGAATCGATGGGCGCCAGGCCGCATTGCTGCCGCACCCACGCCTCGAAGGCCGGGCTGTCCATCTCGGCCCCTTCGTAGGTCCACGAGGTGAGGCCGCCACGCACGTCCAGATGGAGGGAGGTGGCGCCCAGTCCCAGGCCGACGCGGCAACCGAAGGCTTGCAGGGCGAGGCCGGCCAGGGCAAGCGGCGTTTGCGTCGAGGAATAGACGTCGGCGGCCAGCCCGGCGATGTGGCGGCTCGTTTCGGCGCCGCCTACGTCCTCGCGGTCGTTGTAAGTGCGGTGGCGATACCCGGAGAGGACGACGAGCGAGCCGGCGCGGCTCCGTAGCTTTTCAAGCTTGGCCACGAGGGCAGGAGAGACGCGGGCGTAGGCGGCGCTGTCGCGCGAGGCGAAATCGCCCAGGCGGAACGTGCGGGAGAGCGGTTTGTCTTCGAAGCCCGCCACGCGGACGAGCGGCACCGCCCCGCCTCCCACCGGATCGCCATAATCGACGCCGTCGATGTAGAGCGCGCCGGGCCGTTCCGTGGGGGGCGGAGGCAATACCACGTATCCCGCTCTTTCCTGCATCGCCACGTAGCGGCCGAGCGTTGCCGGCACCTGCTGCCGCACCGTCGGACGCAGCACAGGACGCCGGTAGAGTACACTGGGCGGCTGCGCCGAGGTCACGGACGCCGCCGTTTCGACAGCCCGAGTCTCTCCTGAAAGCATCTGAAACGAGGCCATCGACAGAAAAGCAATCATGGCGAGCACGCCGAAGCTTCTCAGAAGTACACCGTCGGAAAGAGGTAGGCACCGGACGCTAAATAACCGTCGCAATCTCATACACATAGGGCCGGAAAAGGCCCAAAAGTGAGCAGGATCTCTGTGACAGGTTCAGGCCTACCAAAGTGGGGCGAAGCGGTTTCTAACTCTACAAATCTTCTCTTTCCTTTTCGACGAACGCCTACGCCCCGCCTGCCGATTCTGTTACTTTACACCATAGGGGGTGTAGAAGAGCACCGGGCACAGTATCTTGCCTAAGGGACCGTGCGCCCTCCAGTCCTTCCTCAGCCGACCCACCAGCCCCTTTTTTCTATGTCCAACGAATCAGCTTCTAGCTCCGGGAGCCGCTTCGCCGCCGACCTGCGCCAGATTCGAGAAGAACGGGGCCTCACGATTGAGGCCCTGCACGAAGAGACGAAAATCCCGCTCGAAATCATCACGAAGTTCGAGCAGACGGGTCTTCTCGAAAGCGCCATCTTCAACCGGGTGTACCTGCGCTCGCTCGTTCGTTCCTATGCCGAGGTCGTGGGTGTGTCGCCTGCGGTGGCGGTGGAAGCGATGGAAGAGGCCCTCGAAGGGCGCTACGACGGCCGGCTGACCCGGCTCGACGAAGTGCCGGAGGAGATCAAGGAACAGGAGACGGAAGAAGCGCTGGCGCCTGAAACGGCGAGTGCCGGAACCTTCCTTGCGGAGCCGGAGGGGGTAGACGAGGATCCGGCCTATGAAGAGGAGGAGAGTTATTACGAGGAGGTAGAAGCGGTTTACGACGAAGGGCCGACGTACCTGGAGGAGGAAGACGCGGCGGCAGCGACGTGGGCCGCGCAGTCGCCCCCGCCCAAACCTGGCGAGCGGCCCGCGCCGACAACTCGTGCGCAACCGGAACGCCGTCCGCAGCAACGTCGGCAATCAGAAGGCGTACCGCCCTGGGCCTGGTTCGTCGGCGGCCTCGTGGCCATCGCGCTTCTTGGCTGGCTGCTCCTCCGCGTCTTTGGCGGCGAGGGCGACGGGACCACCCAGACCCAACCCGTTGCCGTGCAGGACACCACCACCGCCGCGCCCGACACCACCGCCACGACGGGCGGACGCAGCGGGCCGGCCCCCGAACTCGGCCCCACCATCGACCTGACCGTGGTGGCGGCCAACGGCCCGGTCTCTGGTATCCGCCTGCAACGCGACGAGGACGAGCGGCGGCCCTACTGGATCGAGGTCGGGCAAGCCAAGACTTTCCCGGCGCAGCAGCGCGTTACGCTCGAAGAGTTCGTCGGGGAGATCAACGACATGCAGCTCCTCGTCGAGGGCTTTCCCTATGCTCTCAGCACCAACCAGCCCCAGATCGTCTTCGACCGCGAGACGGCACAGGCTTTCCTCGACACCGTTTCGGTGCAGCGTGTCCAACTCACCGTTGTCAACGACACCACGCCCAAAGGCCCCATCCGTTCACAGTAATCAAAAGCGATCCCGGACGGCAGGCCGCCCACAACGCTTATCGCTCAGGTCCTATCGTCTGTTATCCGTGGCCCGGCGTCTTTTCTCCCATGCAGCCTTCCTTGTTTGAACCGTCCGGCTCGTCCCAGGAAACGTCTGTTCCTACCGCGTCGGACCTGGTGGCGATGTCAAAGGCGTTGCTGCAAGAGCTCGACGGCCTGGACGTGGAAACCCTGAGGGTCGATGCGGCGCAGGTGCTGGCCGGGCGGCTGCGCACCGTCCTCCGCGCCCACAGCTACCGCTACTACGTCCTCGACGACCCGCTCGTGGCCGACCCGGAATACGACGTGCTTTTTCGTGGCCTCCAAGCGGTGGAGCAGCAGTTTCCCTCGCTCGCCACCCCAGATTCGCCGACGCAACGCGTGGGCGGGGCGCCCCTCGACCGCTTCGTCAAGGTGCGCCACCCGGAGCCGCTCCTGTCTCTCGGCAACGCGTTCGATGAGGCAGAGCTGCGGGCGTGGTTCGAGCGGTGCTGCAAGGGGCTGGGGCAAGAGAAGGGCGAAGCCACGCCGCCCGCCCTCACGGTTGAGCTAAAAATCGACGGGCTGGCTGTGGCCCTCACGTACCAGGAGGGCGGCCTGGAGGTAGCCGCCACGCGGGGTAACGGTCTCGTCGGCGAGGACATCACGCGCAACGTGAAAACCATCTACGCCGTCCCCCTCAAGATCCCCGTCGGGCCGGAGGCAGGAAGCCTGGAGGCGCCGAAAAAAATGGAGGTGCGGGGCGAGATTTTCATGCGGCGCAGCCGGTTCGCTGCGCTCAACGACCGGCTGGCCGAGGCGGAGGAGAAGACGTTCGCCAACCCGCGCAACGCCGCCGCCGGCAGTCTCCGCCAGCTCGATCCGGCCATCACCGCGCAGCGCCCCCTTACGTTTTTCGCCTACAGCCTTGGTCCCGTCACGGGCGAGGCGCCGGGCTCGCAGTTCGAGACGCTGGCGTGGCTGCGGCGGCTCGGCTTCCCTGTCAACGAGCACACGCGCCGCTTTGAAAGCCTCGACGAGGTGGTGGCCTTTTGCTGCCAATGGACAGAGGCACGCGACACGCTCGACTACGAGATCGACGGCGTCGTGGTGAAGGTCGATGATTTCGCGGCGCAGGAAAAGCTCGGCTTCGTCTCGAACGCGCCGCGCTGGGCCGTCGCCTTCAAATTTCCGGCGCGCGAGGCCACGACGCGGCTCGAAGACATCATCGTCAACGTTGGGCGGACGGGCGCCATCAAGCCGGAGGCCGTCCTCGAACCCGTCGAGATTGGCGGCGTGACCGTCTCGCAGGCCACGCTCCACAACGAAGATTACATCACCAGCCGCGACATCCGAATCGGCGACACCGTCGTCGTCAAGCGCGCGGGCGACGTGATCCCCGCCGTCGTCAAGCCCCTCAAGGAAGCGCGGGTGGGCGACGAAAAGCCCTGGTCGATGCCCACGCACTGCCCGTCGTGCGGCAGCGAACTCATCCGCCTGCCCGAAGAGGCGGAGTGGTATTGCCTCTCGTCGGATTGCCCCGCCCAGTTCATCCGCCTGATCGAGCATTACGCGAGCCGCAACGCGATGGACATCGAGGGGTTGGGGTCGAAGATGGCCGTCGTCCTCGTGCAGGAGGGCCTGGCGGCGCACCTGGCCGACCTCTACCGGCTCGACAAGGAAAAGCTGCTGGCCCTCGAAGGCTTCGCCGACAAGCGCGCCGAGAACCTCCTCGAGGGCATCGAAGCCTCGAAGCACCGCCCGCTCAGCCGCCTTCTCTTTGCCCTCGGCATACGCCACGTGGGCCGCACCACCGCCGAGTTGATCGTGCCTTACTATGCCTCGCTGGAGGCGTTGGAGAGCGCCACGGTGGAGGACCTGGAAGCCATCGACGGCATCGGCCACGTCATCGCCGAGAGCATCGTCGATTGGTTCAGGGCGACTGACGACCACGGGCAGAGAATCAACCAAAGGCTGGTGGAGGATCTGCGTGCCCTCGGCGTCAACACCGAGCGCCTGCCCGAGGAGGCGCCGCCGGAGACAGGCGAGGAAAGCCCGGTGGCCGGCAGAACGTTCGTCCTCACCGGCACGCTTCCCACCCTCAGCCGGAGCGAGGCCCAGGCGCGGATCAAGCAAGCCGGCGGCAAAGTCACCGGCAGCGTCAGCCGCAACACCGACTACGTGGTGGCCGGGGAAAGCCCCGGCTCCAAACTCGACCGTGCGAGGGAGCTTGAGGTGAAGATCCTCGATGAGGCAGGGTTACTGAAATTGCTTTCGCAGTGAAGAGACCCCCCGGGTCTGGCATCAGATAACTTCGACAACCGACAACTCGCCCCCATGCTCACCACCGTCGATTTCGTCGTCATTGGCCTCTACCTGATCGGGGTGGCGGCGTTTGGGATCAAGGCGGGGGGGAAGCAGACGAGCACGCAGGATTATTTCCTGGGCGGGCGGGACCTCCCCTGGTGGGCCGTCTGCTTCTCGGTTGTAGCGACGGAGACGAGCACCCTCACAGTCATCGGGGTGCCGGCGGTGGCGTACCTGGGCACGCTCACGTTTCTGCAGCTGACGTTCGGCTACCTCATCGGGCGCATCATCGTAAGCCTCCTGTTCCTGCCACACTATTTCCGGGGGGAGCTGCGTACGGCCTATGCGTTCCTCGGCAACCGCTACGGCGACGGGATGCGCGGCACGGCGTCGGTCACGTTCCTCGTCACGCGCCTCCTGGCCGACGGCGTGCGCCTCTTCGCCACGGCCATCCCCCTCAAGGTCATCTTCGACTCGGTGGGGCTGGAGGCGAGCTATTTTACCATCATCCTCATCATCGGCCTCGTCACCATCGCCTACACCCTCATCGGCGGCATCCGGGCGGTGGTGTGGATGGACGTGGTGCAGATGGGGATCTACGTGGGCGGCGCCATCCTCGCCGTCTTCGTCCTGCTGGGGCGCGTGCCGGCAGGCTGGTGGGCCGAGGCCGCTGCTGCCGGCAAAACGCAGGTCTTTGACTTTGCTCTGGGCGAGAGCTTTTCGGCGTGGCTGACGCAGCCCTACGCTTTCTTCACGGCGGTGGTCGGCGGGGCGATCTTCTCGATGGCCTCGCACGGCACCGACCAGCTCATCGTGCAGCGGCTCCTCGCCTGCCGCACCCTGCGTGACAGCCAGAAAGCGCTCGTCGGTAGCGCCTTTATCGTGATGTTCCAGTTCGCCCTTTTCCTCTTCGTCGGCCTGCTGTTGTGGGCGCTCTA
>JAHEMB010000098.1 GCA_024643915.1 Rhodothermaceae bacterium
CTCCACTCGGACCCACAGCCGGCCAACTTTTCGCATTGATCAAGCCTTCGTGACTCCGTAGCGTGACCAAACCACGTGCCAGCGGTGGGCCGGTGACGCTGACCGCTACACCGCTTCTGCCGTGGAGTCAAAACTCCTCCGCCTTAAGGTGTTGGAGCCACTCCCGAGAGGGCGCTAGATCGGGCTGAATCGTGAGTGCGCGCCGGAACGCTGCGATGGCTTCATCGCGGCGATGGGCTCGAACGTAGGCTTCGCCGAGGCTGTCCCAGCCGTTGGCGTACTCAGGGTGGACCCGCACATTGAGTTCGAAGACGTGAATGGCCTGATTGCCCTTGCTCTCCCGAAGCAGCCGATACCCCAGCGCGTTGAGTTGAGTTCTGGCGGGGGCGAACCGGTTTATCGGGCTCGCGTCATGGCGCTGGATGATGTCCTCGGCCCGTTCCTCATCACTCGCGGCCAGCGCGGCCAGCACATCCTGGGCGAACGCATCCGGCTCGTAGGTCACG
Organism: Rhodothermaceae bacterium; assembly: GCA_024643915.1. Classification (GTDB taxonomy): domain Bacteria; phylum Bacteroidota; class Rhodothermia; order Rhodothermales; family JAHEMB01; genus JAHEMB01. The sequence continues at coordinate 507 of JAHEMB010000098.1, forward strand.
ATCACACCGAGAGCGGGATCCCGATTGGCCCGGTAATCCGCGAACGTCGGCAACGCCGCCAACTGTGGCGTAGCCTGTCGCCGTGTGTCATGAGGGGAGGCTCCCATTTGGTAGTACGCATTGGCGGAAGCGAACGAGATGCCCGAATGGGGCAGAGGGATCGGAGGGCCGTGGCCAGCGTAGCCGTTGTAGAACGCCGACGACGGTTCGCCGACCAGGACCGCCGTACTTAACCGCTCCAGCATCTCCGTCATCATCTGCCCTGCTGAGAAAGTGCGTCGTCCGATAACCACGAAGAGGGAGCCAGGCTCGTCGACCTCACGTGTGCGGACGATCTCACGGACAACGGGGGGCACCAGGCCACCCTCGCCCCCCGTGTTGTTTCGAATGTCCACCACCGTGCGGGCCGGGCGATGCTCCCGGGCAAACGCCATCGCCTCGCGGAACACCTCCAGGGCGGTGGGGCCAGTCTCGCGGTTCTGGACCTGATTCCATTTGATGTAGAGCAGATCGTGCTCAGGCATGTACGTCCACCCATAAACCTCGTCGAACGCTTGCTGATAGAGGGGGGGCGGCGTTTCTGCTTCGTCGCGGGCGTCCACCCAGCGGTCCGTGTATTCGGGTAGGAACGGCAGCCCGTGTCGTTCGGCAGGGGGCGTCGGCAGTGGTGTGATCCGCGCCCCACGTGTCTGGCCTTTCACCTCGACGGTCAGTTCGACTCCGCTGAGGTCGGCCGCGAGGCCGAGAGCATGGAGCACCTCAATTCTATTGAGTAAAAAGGGGGCAATCGCCGCAATCCAGTTGTCATTGTCCCGAGAGATGAGGGGTGTCACACGCGCGACGGCTTCGTGTGCCGGCACGCCGCCGATTGTCATCACTTTACCACCGACGAGGGCAGCGTGGCGCTGGTCAGCCGCCTCTACGTAGAGGCCCGCTTCGTATAGGCCCAGCCGGTACGGGAGCACATGGAAACCGACGCCCCGCGCAGCGTAGAGAGGGAGGCTGGTATGGCCATCGCCCACCAGGGCTAGAAGCCGGGCGAACTCAACGATGATCTCATGAGCAGCGAGCCGAGGAATGGTCGCGTCGAGCGATTCCACGGCGCGGGCGAAGTCGGCCTCCGACGTATGATGATAGGGATCGGGGTGGGTGAGTTCCAGCCCATGTACGAGGGCGCTCAAGTCCTCGCGCCACGCTTGTGCCTCGGCGTCCGAAACGGTAGCGAGGGTGTATGTACGGGGCTCCGACGGCATCTCCGGGGCCTCGTGTTGTGCCATGACCGGTACCGCCACCAGCAACGAAACAACAAGGATTCTCATGGTAGCCGGAAAACAACGCAGGGAGGTCATTCAGATTTCTGCCGGGTAGGTGGAGTAAGAACGAAGGAGCGTGGGTGAAGCTTATGGCCCCACGCCCCTCTAATCTTGAACGCTGGCAACCTGGATGACCTGACCTTTCCATTTCCTTATCTCGCCAGGGGTGAACCCCGTAAGGTGCCGGAGAGAGCGGGTAAGGTGGCTCTGGTCAGCATACCCGGCGCGAAACGCGACCTGTGAGAGCGCCTCATCCTGCTTCGCGAGCAGTTCGAGCGCGTACTCGGCGCGGACGAGGCGGCTATACTCGCCGAGCCCGATCCCATAGAACTGGCGAAACGCCCGGGCTACGTAGACGGGGTGGTATCCGCTCTCGGCAGCGAGAGCCGTCGTCGAGGGAATATGGGAGGGCTCGTCCTGGATCTGCTCGCGGATGCGTCTCAGCCATGCAGGCGGTTCACTTTCCCGGCGCCGGTTGCTGGCTAGTGTCGCGGCAACCAACTCCAGCACGGCGGCCTCCACCTGCAAGGGAGAGACCATCAACCCCGCCATCAGGCCGTGCGACAACCTCCGCGCAAGCCGCTCGATGCGGGTTGAAACGATGAACTGGCGTTCGGTTGTCGTACCCGGCGTTCGGGTCAAAGGATCGCCGTGGAGGAGAAGGAGGAGGCAGCACGATGGTGCTTGAATGGCGATGTCGTGTTCATCTCCAGAGGGCGAGCTTCGGAGCATCCCGGAGACCATTGCCTTGTCGCGTCCAGCATGACGTTCCCGAAATCCTCCTGTTTCGAGAAAACACAGGTGCGGACTAGCGTGCCCATGGCGTCGCAGGCGCGTGCCGGCCTGAAGGTCGATTCGCTCGATCGTGACGGCGTGCGTGCGCCATACCGCCCCACGCGTTGCGGGAGTGACTCTCATAGTGCCTCTGGTCACATAACAAGATGCGTGCTCTACGGCTCTGGGCTCTTGTCGTTGCAGCACAAATGCTGCAACGAGCGTAACGAGCTTCCAGAGCGTAACGAGCCTCCAGCGCTGATCATAGCTGATGATGGAAGCCGGAGAAGGCGTGTGCGAAGGAGAAGCTGCAGCCGCAGGGCAGGCCGTCGGGGGTGAGGATCTGGGCCTGGTGGCGGGCCTTGGCCGGGTCGATGCCGACGAGAAACCGGCCCTGTACGAAAAGGCGTCGCTGTTGTAGCTTGTGGCGTTGGGCTTCATGGTAGGACCTCCAAGGGAGCCGGTGGAAGGGACAGGGGAAGAGGCCCCATGCAGGGGGCCGTTGCCAGCGCCGCTGTCCTACCGTAGCATAGAAATCGTTAGGCGTAGCAGCTAGTTATGTCTAAGCGCGGAGTGAAGCGATGATTTCATTCTACATCCAACACACCCGCCGAGAGTTCTTGCGGTCGTCTGTGCTCGGCGCGGGAGGTCTGCTCGCCGCTGCGTGTCTTGGCTGTGCACGGGGGCACCGGTCCTCAAGCAACTCGGGTAGGAGGAGCCTTATGCAGACAGTCACCTCTCTAGACGGTACCCGCATCGCGTTCTGGCGTGGCGGTGATGGACCGCCCCTCCTGCTGGTCCACGGCGCGACCTATGACCACACGACCGCTTGGCGGTTCGTCGTCCCGGAGCTCGAGCGGCACTTCACGGTGTACGCTCTAGACCGGCGCGGTCGCGGAGGCAGTGGGGATTCTTCCGCCTATGTCCTCCAGCGCGAGGCCGAGGACGTGGCCGCGGTCGTCGATTCCATCGGCGAGCCCGTCAACCTGATCGGGCACTCCTACGGTGCTCTGTGTGCGATCGAGGCGGCTCTGCTCACGGCGGGTCTGCGCCGATTGATTCTCTACGAAGGTGTGCCGCTGCGCGGCGCAGATTACTACCCGCCCGGCCTGATCGAACGGCTCGAAGCCATGCTTGAGGCGGGCGACGTCGAGGGCATGTTGATCGCTCTGATGCGCGAGGTGATCCAACGGCCTCCGGAAGAGATTGAGCGGCTACGCTCGCAGCGCGAGGATTGGGCTGTGCGTCTGCGGAACGCCCCCACCATCCCTCGTGAATTGAGGGAAGAGCAGGATTATGTATTCGCTGCCGAACGGTTTAGGAACATGCAGACGCCGACCCTTCTGCTGGTCGGCGCCGATAGTCCTCCGAGCGAGTTGGAGAACGCAAAGGGGGTGTCCGACGCGCTGCCCGACGCGCGGGTAGCAATCCTGGCGGGGCAGCGGCATACAGCTATGATAACCGCACCTGAAGTCTTTGTAGCGGAGGTCGCGCAGTTCCTCGCAGCCTGATGCGGTGGGGCGAACGCCGCACCAATTTTCCTAGACGGGCCGGCGAGCCTTTTTCGGTGCTGCGACAGGCCCGCCTACCCCGCGTTTGAGCCAACCGCCCGCTGGCGCGTCCGGCGGGTGAGCCATCGTCATGCGCACAGGAAGCGAATCGACCATTGAGATCTGACGATCACATACAAGACCATAAACGCACAGCAAAGATCATCGGACTGGCGTGGCTTGCGATGCTAGGGTGGGATTTCTTCCTGCATGCCGGGGTCCTGGCCTCGTGGTACGTGAAGCCTTCTTCGTTCGTGCTCTCTCCCCCGGACGCGTTTGTGCGCATTCCGGTGGGCTATTTGTCTTTTTTGCTCCTGGCGATACTCCTGGTGTGGATGCTCAAGAAGATGAAAGCCGGAAACGGGCGACAGGGCGGTCTTCTTGGGCTGATGATCGGAGGATTGATCTGGGGTTCGTTTGCGCTTGGTCTCTACTCCATCTCGACAGCACCACCTGGATTACTGCTGGGCTGGTTCATCGGCCAGTCGGCAGCCCTGGGGATCGCAGGCATGGTGGCCGGAGCGGGGCTGTCGGGGAAGCCGCTGGGCAGACTGTTCCTCCAGACCTTGGGATTTGTTGTTGGGGCCATCTTGGTGACGATCGTCTTACAGGTCGTTGGTCTTGTCCCGGCGATCAAGGCAGGGTAGGCTCGCGCGCGCATTACTCAGGCCGACCAAAAGCGTGACGGCTTCAGCCGTTGCGAGAGCCGTGTCTCAGCATTACATTGAAGCGTTGGCTGCGCTACCTACGTCACTTGGGACACCCGGTTTGCCGCGTGTCGCCATAAGCATCTTTTCGAGACCCATGTCCGGCACCCAGGCCCGTAGAAGAAAGCTCGCCGCCATCATGTTCGCCGATATTGTCGGCTACACGGCGATCATGCAGCGCGATGAGTCGGAAGCGATGACGGTTCGCGACGCGTTTCGCTCGTTATTGCACGACGTCGTGCGGCAACATGCCGGGGAAATCGCTCAATTCTATGGGGACGGTGCCCTTATCATCTTCGACAGTGCCAAGGAAGCCGTGCTCGCCGCAATCGACATTCAGTCCGCCGCAGTCCGAGAATCCGGGATCCCCCTGCGGATAGGCATCCACGTCGGCGATATTGTGCTCGACGAATCGGGCGTATATGGGGATGGGGTGAATGTCGCCTCCCGCATTGAGTCTATGGCGCTTCCAGGTGCCGTCTTGTTGTCCGAGCGCGTTCAACATGAAATCGCGAACCATCCCCGTATCGAGACCGTGCGGTTGGGCGAGTACAACCTGAAGAACGTCGAGACGCCCGTCAGCGTCCATGCGGTTCAGGACGATCGAATCACGGTGCCAGCGCCGGGCCAGATCCATGAGGACTCGAAGGCATCGGCCATAAAGAACATCGCTGTCATGCCCTTCACCGCTCTCGGCGGCGGGGAGGAGAGCACTTACTTTGCTGATGGCCTTTCGCAGGAAATCATCAACGGGCTGACGGGAGTCGATGGACTATCCATTATTTCCAGATCCACCTGCCTTGCGATCCAGGCCCAGGCGCAAAGCCCGATCAGCATCGGAAAGCGGCTCAACGTGTGCAATATTCTCGAAGGCAGTGTGCGAAAGGCTGGAGGCGACATCAGGGTGTCCGTACAGCTCGTCAATACGGCGGACGGCTCACAGCTTTGGTCCCAGAAGTACGACCGCACGTTAGATCGTGTCTTCGAAGTTCAGGATGAGATCGCGCAGCTCGTCGTCAACGGCCTGAAACTCAATTTCGACGTCAACGCGAAGGCACGGCCCCTTGTCGAGCGTCCCACACAGGATGTCGAAGCCTACAACCTCTATCTCAAGGGCCTCCACCACTGGAACAACAGAAATCCGGAGTCTGGGCAGAAAGCCGTACACCTGTTAGAAGGAGCGTTGGACCTCGATCCCGGTTTTGCCTCTGCCGAGTCCATGCTTTCGCGGTGCTATGCCTACCTCGGTTCGTGCGGGGTGATGCCGTCCAGGGATGCGTATGTCAAAGCGTTGGAGCATGCCACGAGTGCCATTGAAAGGAACCCCGAAACGGCCGAGGCGCATCTGACCCTCGCCGTACTCAAGTTCTACCACCTCTGGGACTGGCAGGGAACCAGAGAGTCGCTCGACAAGGCCGAAGCGCTCGGACTGGACTCCGCCGAGTTCCACGAGGTGAATGGTACCCATCTCGCGGCGATCGGCGAACCCGAAGCAGGGTTGCCCAAACTACAACGAGCCGTCGCGCTCAATCCGTTATCCGTTTCCACGATCTATGCGCTGGCGGCCCTGCACTTCTTCTGTGGAGATTACGACAAAGCCCTCGGACTCTACGAGGAGATCATTGAGTTGAACCCCGCCTTCCGTGGCGCCTACCAGCTCAAGGGATTAGCCCTGAACTTGCTTGGCAGACATGAAGAAGCGCTCGAGGTCCAGAAGAAATACCATGCCTTGGTGAACCATCCTCTCAAGGGTCTAACCTGCTTGACCCTCGCCCACCATCTCCTGGGCAACGAAGACGCGGCCGCGGACTGCGTCGCGCGCATGTATCAGAGACTGGAATCGGAGGCTACCGTAGCGGCCGAAGTAGATCTCGCGCTGGTAACCGCCGGACTGGGTCAATACGACAAGGCCCTTGACCACCTCAATAGGGTGTACGATCAGCGGTACAGCATCGCCTGCACGGGTGTGTTGTGGATTCTGCGATGCCCGTATTTTTCCGAGCTGTGGAAGCAGCCGGGCTATAAGACGCTGCTGGGCAAAATGGGGTTGGAGCGGTAGCCCACCTCGCTTTCCCTCCAAGATCGGCCTCCCTCACAGGGATCCCGCTTCCCGTCCGCAAGCAGGTCGCTACCGGCCCCTTAGCGCTTCGTCGTCATACGGCACGCCGGGGGGCAACTGCGCGCGAATCCACGCCCGCAGGCGCTCGACCTCCGCCTCGCTCACACAGGCCCGCTTCGGCAGGTAGTACGCCCATCGCCTGCTGTAGTAAAACAGAAAGAACGCCGGCGTCTCACGCACCTTGTGCAGGCCCGCCCACTTCAGATCGACGTTAACGGTTTGCGCCGAGACGTGAAGGCCCGCCTCATCGAGCGTATGCGTCAACGGATGGGCGACATTCGGATCGATACGCTGCACCTGCCAGGCGCGAAGCCAGCCCGTGAGCCGGTAGAAAACCGCGAGCAATACGCCGAGAAGAAGCAGCAAGGGCGCCAGCGTCATCGCAGAAGCCACGTCGCCCAAAAGGGCCAGGCCGGCGGCAAACAGGGCGCTGAGCACCACGATCCCGATCACGACCCACTTCGCCACGCGCCAGCTGCCCGTTCCGAAGTGTTCACGGAGAAGCAGGGCAGTAACGTGCGCCTGCTCCTTGAGGCGCCAATCGAAGGTATAGCTGTTTGCTTCCTTTGCGCCCTTCATGGTGTCGGAGAAAAAGTGGCATCCCCCCTGAGGGGCTACTTCCCGGTCATGGCCGAAGCTAGGGTCGGGGGGTCAGGAGGACCCTGGCGGCAGGGCCTTGAACCCTCTCGGACGAGCGGCAGCCTGCTCCACCAACGCCGCGAACGCTTCACGGCTTCCGGTGAAGAAGGGCTGGCCGAACCGCAAGAGGTCGTCGCGGAGGTGACGGAATCCCTCCAGCGGGTCCGACGAAAAGCCGGGGTACGCACCGGGGCCTCCCCCGACGGCGCGAACATAGGCGTCGTGGCTCAGGGAAAGGCCGCCGACATGGTAGGTAACCAGGCCGAGCGCGTGGCGAAAGCTAAGGTCGAGGCGACGTTCACCGCGCAGGTAGCTCCCGCGCGCGAAGCGACCGCCACTACTGCGACCGACTGGGCCGCGCCTGAAGGCGAACCCATGGTCGCGCAGGAGCGGGTCGAGGAGGAGACAGCCTTCGCTCAGGATCTGCTCGGGATCAGGCATGGTGCTTTGGGCAGGAGGGCCAGAGGGCAGGAGGGCCAGAGGGCAGGAGGGCCAGAGGGCAGGAGGGCCAGAGGGCAGGACACCCATGCCTAAAACTACGCACGGCACCGCTTTGGAGCAATCAAGACCGGGCAAGGAAGGGCTGGTCAGAACGACGACATGCCGTTCGTGGCGGGAAGGTAGCAGGTCAGTCAAGGCCCCTACGCCCTGATTGCAGGCATCGGAGGGTAGGCGGATTCAGCTTGTCTGGACGTCCGTGTCGCCTTAGCTTTCCTGACGGGCGGCGTGGCGTTTCGCGCCTGAAGCTAGGCATCACGGACATCGTTAGGCACTGAGGACATCGTTGGTGGAAACGGAAGTCACGTTCACCTCGAAGCGGTTTCGGCCCGTTCTGCCGGAGGAATGCCAGGTCAACCCTGGGCGCTATGGGGCGGAACTGGCGTTTTGGCTCTGTAGGCAATTGGCGCAGGTGGGAATTGTCACGTCGTACCCGGATTTCGAGGACTGGGGCTGGTTCCTAGAGTACACGGCCATCGACGAGGAATTCTGGCTTTGCTGTGGTAACGTCGACGAGGCCGACGACCGGTGGCACTGTTTC
>JAHEMB010000099.1 GCA_024643915.1 Rhodothermaceae bacterium
TTCGCGCTCTTGCTTGGTGAGGGCGCGAAACGTGCGAATGAGGCGGGGGCGGTCCTCGGTGTGGATGAAGTCGAAGCAGCTCTTGCCGAGCACCTCTTCGACGGTGAAGCTGGTGATGCGGGTGAAGGCGGGGTTGAGGAAGGTCCAGCGCCCGCGCGGATCGGTCTGGAAGATGACCTCCTGCACGCTATCGACCACCGACTGGTAGCGCGTGCGGCTGGCGCGCAGGGCAGCTTCGGTTCGCTTGCGCTCGGTCACGTCGCGGTAGACGCCCTGGAGGGCGGGCCGTCCCTGCCAGGTGATCTCGGCCACGCGCACTTCCACAGTGCGGCGCCGTCCGTCTTTCGTGAGGGCGACGAACTCGTAGGCGGGCGGGACGGGCAGGCCGGCTTCGCGCCGTTGGGTGCGCGCCCTCAGATGCGCCTCGCTCTCGGGCGCTGCTAGCCGCATGAAACGAAAATCTTCGGCGAGAGCCTCGGCTCTGGTGTAGCCGAAGAGCTGCTCCCACGCCGCGTTGACGAGCACGTAGCGGCCCGCTTGCAGCACGTAGATAGCATCGACCGACTGCTCGACGAGGGCGCGATAGGGATCGCTGTGGGTGCGCGGCGCCCTCGCCGAGGGCAGCGCGAGGTTCTGGGCTGGGGTGGACTCGAACATAAGGGGATCGGGGGGCCGTCCTGCGGCTCGCGTTACTCCATTTGAAGTCTGGCAACCGTTCTGGCGCGCCTCGCTGCTTCCTCCCCTCCCCGGCCCGGTCGCTCGCTGCTTTCCCTCGCTGCTGTCTATATCGGGCGTTAGGAGGGCTTCTTTAGGCCGTTGCAGGAACGGCCGGAGGAACCCGGGCGGCGGCGAGGGCTTCCAAGCGCCACCCCCCCTACTTGATCCCTTCCCTATGAAGCTACGCCACGCTACCCTTACCGGCTGGGGCCTCTACGTGCCCGAGCGCGTCGTGACCAACGACGACTTCGCCCGGATGATAGACACGAGCGACGAATGGATCCGCGCCCGCTCCGGCATCCGCGAGCGCCGCTTCGTAGCCGACGACGAGACGACAGCCACCCTGTCCACCGCCGCCGCCCGCGCCGCCCTCGCTAAGGCCGGCCTTGAGGCCGCCGACCTCGACCTTATCATCGTCGCGACCAGCAGCCCGGATTACCCGACCCCGCCCGTTTCGAGCCAGGTGCAGCACGCCCTCGGGGCGCGGTGCGGGGCCTTTCAGCAAACGGTGGGGTGCGCCGGCTTCCTCTACGGCCTCATCACGGCGCAGCAGTTCATCGCCACCGGCGTTTGCGACACCGTCCTCGTCGTCGGCGCCGAGCTGATCAGCCGATGGCTCAACTTCGAGGACCGCGCCACCTGCGTCCTCTTCGGCGACGGTGCGGGGGCGGTGGTCCTCCAGGCCAGCGACGAAGCCGGGGTGGGGGTGCAGGGCTTCGTCCTGGGCTCGGACGGCAGCGGGGCGGAGCACATCATCGTCCCCTCGGGCGGCGTGGCCCGCCCCCCGACGCAAGAAACGCTTGAGGACGGCCTCAACTTCATTCACATGAACGGGCGCGAGGTGTTCAAATTCGCCACACGCATCCTCGTCGAGTCGTTGCAAGAAGCGCTGGACGAAGCCGGGCTGACGATGGACGACATCGACCTGTTCATCCCCCACCAGGCCAACGCCCGCATCATCGAATACGCCGCTAAAAAGGCCGAGCTGCCGATGGAGAAGGTGGTGATGAACGTGGACCGCTACGGCAACACCTCGGCAGCGTCCATCCCCCTCGCCCTTGCCGAGGTGCTCGATGCAGGCCGCGCACGCCCCGGCGACACGCTCGCCCTGGTGGCCTTCGGCGCGGGGCTGACGTGGGCCGCGTGCATTTTCCGCCTCGGACAAAACGTGCCGGTAGGCGCAGAAAGTGCTATTGCGGCTGAAACAGCGGCTTGAGGCACAGCCGCCTCTTATTTCAGCAGCGTCATGCGCCGCGCCTGCGTGAAGTGCCCCGCCTCAATCCGGTAGAAATACACACCGCTCGCCAGCCCCCCGGCCTCCCACGTCAGTGCGTGGCGCCCCGCTTCCTGCCGCCCGTCGAGCAGCACGGCCACCTCCCGCCCCAGCACGTCGAAGACCGCCAGCCTCACCTCGCTCGCCGCCGGGAGGGCGTACCGGATCGTCGTCGTCGGGTTGAACGGGTTCGGGTAGGCCGCCTCCAGGACGAAGGCCGTAGGCACGGCTACGTCATTGACCGCCGTATTGACCGGCTCGCCCAGCACTTCCGCTACCGCCGCGAGCGCGTCTATCTTCCCGTAGCCCCACCGGGTGTTCGGCGCCTCGCCCGTGAAGGCGTCCTGCCGGGCCGTGCGCTGGAGGATGTCTTTCACCTCGGCAGCGTCGAGCGATGGGTCGGCCTCCAGCATGAGCGCGATGATGCCGGTGGTAACCGGTGCGGCGGCACTGACGGCGCTCTGGATCCCGTAGAGTCCTCCGTTCCCTCCATCGAACACGACGTTGTGGCGGAACGTGGCGAACCAGGCGCGCGGCGCGTACGGCGCGAACAGACGCTCGCCGGGCGCACTGATCGTCACGCCCAGGCGCTCGTCGGCAGTGGGCCCGATGCCACTGCCTGTCCACAAGTCGCCGATAGCCCCCTCGTTGCTCACGGAACGGCGGGTGCCGTCGATGTCGGTCCATTCGTGGCGCAACACGTAGGAGTTGGGCGCGATGTTGTTGAGGGCCGCCGCCATGTGCCAGACGGTGTAACCCGGCACTACAAAGCTCTCGAACACTCCCCCGGCGCTCCCCGTGCTGAGCCATGCTTGAAAGCGTCCGTCGGCCACCGTGCCGCCTGTCAGGCGCAGCACGTAGTCCCCCGCCGGGCCGTTGAAGTCGACCAGGATCTCGCGCTTGTCGCTGGCGGCGCCCCAGAAATCCACGTCACTGCCGTTGTGCGTGTAGTTGAAGGCCACCGTCTGTTGGTTGTCCCGCGCGTCGTTAGTGGCCGGGGCGATATAGGGGCCGAAGGCGCCGGAGGGCGTGACGATCTCCACATCGAAACGGTCGGCGTCGTCGTACCAGAAATCCAACCGCATGCTACCTGCGTTGGCGGCGTGGAGCTGAAGGTCGATGGTTTCGCCCGCGCCGATCTCGCCGGCAGCATGGATGGGGTTGCCGCCGTCGTCGCTGGTGCCGGTGACGAAGACGCGCCCCGGCTTGCCCGGCCCGAAACGCTCGTCCACGGCGCGCGCCAGGCCCGTCGTCCCGTCCGAGATGGGCCCCACGCTGCCGAAGTTGGCGAGGGCGACGACGGGCATCGCCAACGCCTCGGCTTTATCCAGCACGAATTCGATAGCGGTGGGAAACAGATCGGGCTGGAAGAAGCCTGGCTCGGCAGGCTCGCTGTCGTGCGCAGGGGCGCCTTCGGTGGTGAATTTGACGATGATGAAGGAAGCCTCGGGCGCCATGCCCGCGTAGAGACCGGCACTGGCTCGCCCGTTGCCCCCCGCCAGCCCCGCCGTCGTCGTGCCGTGCCCCACCGCGTCGCGCGTGGCCAGGCGGGTGCCGCTCGCCAGAGCCGCGTCGATCTCGGCTTTGGTGTAAACCGTGCCGATTCCCGTCGGGTTGTCCGGGTCGTTTGCGCCCGTGTCGTCCGTCAGATCGTAGATATAGAGGATGCGGGAGGTGCCGTCCTCGTTGCGGAAGCCGGGGTGCTCGTAGTCGATGCCTCGGTCCAGGATGGCGATGATGACGCCGTCGCCGGTAAGTCCGAAGCGCGCCCGCGTTGTTTCAACGCGGGTTTCCTTCCGCACCTTATCATCCGCCTGAGCCGCCTCGATGAACAGGCTCCAGCATAGGAGGAGCAGCAAGAGGGGTAAGACGTGAACATGGTTACGCATGATTATCTCCGCGGTAAGGGCTTGAAAATCAGCTTCCTGGCGCGGGGACCTCCCGCCGCCGTTTAGAGCGTCACGCCGGCATCATTTGACGAGCACCACGCGCCGCGCCTGCCGGAAAGCGCCCGCCTCGATCCGGTAGAAATACACGCCGCTGGGCAACCCCCCGGCCTCCCACACCACCACGTGCCGCCCTGCCTCCTGCCGCCCGTCGAGCAGTACGGCTACCTCCCGCCCCAGCACGTCGTAGACCGACAGCTTCACTTCGCTCTCTGTAGGCAAGGCGTAGCGGATCGTCGTCGAAGGGTTGAACGGGTTCGGGTAGGCCGCCTCCAGGGCGAACGACGTGGGCGCCGATAGCGCCACCTCTACCGCGGGCGAATATTCAAACGCGCCATCGAAGTCGATCTGCTTGAGGCGGTAGACGAGCGTGGTGGCCTCGAAGGGCAGCGCCTGGTCGGTGAAGCGGTAGGCTTGCGGCGCGGTCGTGGTGCCGCGCCCCTCGACGAAGCCGAGTTGCTGCCATGTTTCGTCTTCCTCTCCTCGCTCCCCGCTCTGGCGTTTACCCCGACTTGTCGGGACTCTCCGCTCGACGAAGAAGCCCGCGTTGATCGTCTCCGACGCGGTTTCCCAGGAGAGGACTACGGCCCCCCCGTTGAGGGCCGCCGCGAAATTCGTCAACTCAACAGGGACAGGGGCCATGCACCCTGCATCGAAGGCCAGCCCCCCAATGTCGCCGTCGTTGTCACCGTTTGTATCGACAGCCCGGTAAGCAGGCGTGTCAGGAATGCAGAGGGAAGTGTTCGACGTCAGGTCGCAACTAAAACCTTCTTCGCAAAGCTGTGCGACGGAAAGGGGAACGCCGTCGACGAGTTGATTTCCGAATAGATTGAGTGACCTAAGCTTGGTCAGGTTACCCAGGTTTGAGGGAACGGAACCATTCAACTGATTCCCGTTCAGAAGCAAAAGGGTGAGATTGCTCAGGTTGCCCAGTGCCGTGGGAATCGAGCCGTCCAACTGATTGTCATTCAAAGACAGAAAGCTAAGGTTGGTGAGGTTGCCCAGCGCAGATGGAATCGGACCGGTCAAGTCATTACCGCCCAGCAATAGCTGGGTGAGATTGCCCAGGTTGCCCAGCGCCGGAGGAATGGAACCGGTCAAGTCATTACCGGACAGGAACAAGATAACGAGATTGCTCAGGTTGCCCAGTTCCGGCGGAATGGGACCGTTCAGGCCAAGGTCATTTAAATACAGCAGCCGGAGGCTGGTCATGTTGCCCAGTTCCGGTGGAATCGACCCGCTCAGATCGGTCCCTCGAAGGTCCAGCTCCGTGAGGCTCGTCAGGTTACCCAGCGACGTGGGAATGGCGCCGGTGAGGGGGGTGTTGAAGAAGCGTAGAATGGTAAGGCCTGTCAGGTTGCCAATCGACGAGGGAATCGAACCGTTTAGCTGGGTAGCACTGAGATCCAGCAACGTGAGGTTGACCAGATTGCCGATCGATGAGGGAATCGAGCCGGTCATCTGATTAAGGGACAGGAGCAGTCTGGTGAGGTTGGTCAGGCTGGTTACCGCAGATGGAAACGCACTTAGCTGGTTATCACGCAGGCTGAGAAACTGGAGGTTCGCCAAATTCCCCAGTTCCGAGGGGATGCCGGTCAACTGGTTCTTCTCTAGGTCCAGTTCTTGCAGGTTAACCAGCATGCCCAGTTGGCTCGGGATCGAAGTCAGCTGGTTATCCTCCAGGTTCAGCTCTTGCAGGTTTGCCAGGTTGCCCAACCCGCCCGGAATCGAAGTGAGCCCGGCCCCGCTCAAGTCCAGTATCAGGAGGTTGGACAGATTGCCCAACTCTTCGGGGATCGACGTCAGTTGATTTCCGCCCAGGTCCAGTTCCTGGAGGGCCGTCAAATCCTCGATCTGGGCCGGGATCGGCCCCATCAGATCATTCGACAGCAGGTCCAGGCCGGTTACCTGCCCCCCGCTGCAAGCCACCCCGTACCAGGAGCAGGGGGTGCTCGTCATCAGCCAGTCGTCGTTATCACGCCAGCCCGCCCCGTTGGTACTGGTATAGAGCGCGACGAGCGCCTCGCACACGGCCTGCGAGATCTCGCTCTGGTCGGTGGCGCAGTTATACGGTTGGGCCTGAGCCTTCGGCGCCGCCAACACAATCAGCAGCAGCAACACAGCGCATCGGAGCAAGGCAGGAGCGAACGAATTCATGGCATAAACCGGTTAGATGGATGGAACGGCGTGGACCGGCAGGCCGGGCCGCCGCATGCTTCTGGCCTGGGCGGCGGCGGCATGACGGACCCGCATCCTTAGATCCGTATTCCGTACCGCAAAAGGCTCACGCGCGGCCACGCCCACCCTGAGCGGCTCACTTAAGCAGCGTCACGCGCCGCGCCTGCGAGAATTGCCCCGCCACGATCCGGTAGAAATACACCCCGCTCGAAAGCCCCCCGGCTTCCCACACCACCGCGTGCCGCCCCGCCGCCTGCCGCCCGTCGAGCAGCACGGCCACCTCCCGCCCCAACACGTCGTAGACCGCCAGCCTCACCTCGCTCTCTGCCGGGAGGGCGTAGCGGATCGTCGTCGTCGGGTTGAACGGGTTCGGATAGGCCGCCTCCAGGGCGAAGGCCTTGGGCGCTTCCAATAGCACTTCGACTTCGGGCGAATATTCAAACGCGCCATCGAAGTCGATCTGCCTCAGGCGGTAGAGAAGCGTGGTGGCCTCGAAGGGCAGCGCCGTGTCCTCGAAGCGGTAGGCTTGCGGCACGGTCGTGGTGCCGCGCCCCTCGACGAAGCCGAGTTGCTGCCACGTTTCGTCTTCCCGCTCTCCGCTCTGGCGTTTATCCCGCCTTGTCGGGACTCTCCGCTCGATGAAGAAGCCCGCGTTGTTCGTCTCTCCTACCGTCTGCCACGAGAGCGCCACGGCCTCCCTGTCGCGCCGCGCCTCGAACGTCGTCAATTCGACGGGTAGCGCCGCTGGGGCGTACTTGGCCACAAAGGCGTCGTAGCCCCCGGCACTCGTGACTTCGTTGGCGCCGTCCTCGTTGAAGTCGGCGGTGCTGCTGAGAAAGAAGCCCGTCACGTAGATGTTGCCGGAGCCATCGACGGCGACGCCCTGGCCGCTGTCGAAGTTCGTACCGCCGGCAGCGTCCGCCTCCAGAAACACCCCGGCGGCGTCATACTTGGCCACGAAAACGTCGGCGCTTCCGACGTTCGTGATGTCGTTCGTGCTGTCGCCGTCGAAGTCGATGCCGGCGCTGGCAAAGCGACCGGCGATGTACACGTTGCCCAGGCCGTCTACGGCAACGCCGTAGGGGTTGTCCGCCCCGCTGCCGCCGGCCCCGCGCACCCACAGGAGCGTGCCCATCGCGTCGTATTTCGCAAGGAAGATGTCGGAGCTGCCCTTCGAGGCGAGGTCGCCGTTGTTGTCTCCGTCGAAGTCGGCGTTGCTGCTAGCGAAGTAGCCGGTGACGTACACGTTCCCCGCGCCGTCCACGGCGGCATCGAAGCCCTTCTCGAAGTTGGCCGAGCCGCCGGCCTGGCGCACCCACGTGAGCGTGCCCATCACGTCGTACTTCGCGAGGAAGACCTGGTCCCCCGTGCCCATGACATCGGCCACACTGTCCCCGTTGAAGTCGGCGCTGGCGTTGAAGGTACCGGTGACGTAGCTGTTACCCGAAGCGTCCACAGCAATGCCGTCGCCTTCATCCGTGCCGGCGCCACCGGCCCCACGCACCCACGTGAGCGTGCCCATCGCGTCGTACTTCGCCACGAAGACCTCCGCCCCGGTACCCGTGATGTCGGCCATGCTATCGCCGTCAAAATCGGCGCTGGTGTTGAAATATCCCGTGGCGTAGACGTTGCCCGCAGCGTCCACCGCTACATCCTGGCCTGTGCTCGTCCCGGTGCCGCCGGCAGCGCGGGCCCACTGGAACGTGCCCGTCCCGTCGAACTTCGCTACGAAGATGTCGGTGGTGCCGCTGCCCCCGGCGGCCGGGAGGTCGGCAACGTTGTCCCCGTCAAAGTCGGCGTTGGTGCTGGCGTAATAGCCCGTAATAAACACGTTGCCCGCGGCGTCCACTGCGATCCCCAGCCCTCGCTCCTCCCCGGAGCCGCCGACGCCGCGGACCCACGCAAGCGTGCCGTTGGCGGCGTACTTCGCCACGAAGATGTCATCGTCTCCGGCATTCGTGACGTCGCCCGTGTTGTCCCCGTCGAAGTCGGCATTGGCGCTGGCGTAGTAGCCCGTGACGTAGTAGTTGCCCGCCCCGTCGACGGTGATGGCATAGGCGCGGTCGGAAATGCTGCCACCGAGATTTTGAACCGAGCTAGCCTGGGCGTGGGCCAGGAGCGGCAGGGCCATCAACAACAGCACCAAAAACGCCAGGTGGCGGCGCGAAACGGTAGCAAATGACTTCATGGCATGATACGGTTATGAAGGTGGAAGGCAGCGCCGTCGGCGGCTGTCTGCCAATCAAGCTGCCCATCTCAAACGAGCAGACCGGGCCAACACCTACAGATCCGTATTCTTCATGCCAATCGGCTCACGCGACGGCACTTTCTTAAAGGCAGCGCCATTTTCGATGTGACTTTTTCAGCGAAATGCTTATCTTTTTACGAAATAGCAGAAGGTTATGTCCTCTCGCCTCGCCGTCCTACCTTCTTTCGTATGCAGTGCGCATGACGCCTCCCCCCTCCCGCGACGTGACGGTGCTGCTGGAAC
>JAHEMB010000100.1 GCA_024643915.1 Rhodothermaceae bacterium
CGACCTCGACCTTGCCCTCCTGGGAGAGGATGCCGCCGGGGAGATGCGCACCCTGCTTTACCGGAATGACAGCGGTACTCTCGTCGATGCTGACGCGGCGTTGCGCCCCGTCTCATCCGGCTGGATGGCGTGGGGCGATTATGATGGGGATGGTGATCTCGATCTCGTCGTTGCCGGGGGTAACACCACGTCACTCTATCGTAATGAACGCCAGGGTGGTTTCACGCGGACCGAGGTAGCCCTACCGAATCTTTCTGGAGGCGCCATCGCCTGGGGCGATTACGACGGTGACGGCGACCTCGATCTAATGCTGATGGGAGATGTAAGCGGGGGGTTCCCGCCAGCCTCCACAGCGCGGATCTATCGCAACAACCTCAACCACTCCACAGCGACACCAACCGCACCGACGGGCCTGACGGCCACGGTGGCGGGCGAGGTCGTCACGCTTTCCTGGCAGGCCGCCACCGACGCTCAGACGCCCCCCGCCGGTCTTACCTACAACCTCCGTGTGGGCAGCACCCCCGGCGCCGCCGACGTCCTCCCGCCGATGAGCCGGGCCGACGGCACGCGCCTCGTGCCCGCCCTCGGCAACGCCTTCCACAACACGTCCTGGGCGCTCGACCTGCCGCCGGGCACTTACTTCTGGAGCGTGCAGGCTCTCGACCCCGGCTTCCTTGCCTCCCCCTTCGCCGACGAGCAGAGCTTCACCGTCAGCGGCAACAACCCGCAGCGTGTAGACACCGAGCAGCCGACGGCCCTGCGCCTGGCCTTGGCGCCGCCCTTCCCCAATCCGTTCCAGGGGCAGACGGAGATCGGTTACGTGCTCGACGCGCCGGGGTGGGTGCGCCTGGCCGTCTACGACGTACTAGGACGGGCGGTGAAGGTGCTCTTCGAGGGGTATGCCGCGGCGGGTGAGCAGACCCTGTTGTGGGACGGGCACGGGGACGACGGGCGGCGGCTGGGCAGCGGGCTGTACCTTTTGCGCCTGGAGGCCGGCGGCAGGCACCTCACGCGCTCTTTGACATTGCTTCGATAACCATTGTTTTGTGAAGCTGAAGTACGATGACCACTTTTAGTGCTACAGGGTGGGATAGACGAGCCAGTGCCCGTCTCCTTTGCGGTGTGATGGGGCTGTGCCTGGTGGCGGTGGGGGGCGCGCGTGCTCAGCCTCAACCGCCCGTGGACTACGAATATATCAGCTACGGTGGCCTCCCGGGCCACGGCTACCTCGGCGATGCGGAACTGGTCGATATCAACGCCGACGGACGCATGGACGTGGTGATGACGGGCCTGGGGAGCCCGCTTTCTCCGGTGGGCGATGCCGTTACCCCCAGGACGGGCCTTTACCTCGCGGTGCAGGACCTTTCCGAGTTTGCGACCCTACCGTATAAGTTCGAGCGGCAGACGGATTTCAACGTGCCGGGCCTGCTCTACAGCACCGTCGCTCCCGTCGACTACGACAACGACGGCGACGTGGACCTCCTCTTTATGGGCGCTCAGGCGGGTTCGCTTTTGTATAGCCCCCTTACGTTGCTCTACGAGCACGATGGCGACCTCGGCTTCAGCCGCGTGAGTACCTTCCCCGGCTTGCACAACGGCTCGGCCGATTGGGGCGACTACGACAACGACGGCGACCCCGACCTGCTGCTGACCGGCGTCACCGAGGAGAACAATTTCGTCACCCTTCTCTACCGTAACGAGGGCGACGGCGATTTCGAACCGGTGGCCCTGCCGGACGAGGCGGGTGTGGGCTATGGGATGGCCCGCTGGGGCGACTACGATGGCGATAACGACCTCGACTTCGCCGTCACCGGCGCCCATACGGACGCGCGCTTTACCTCGCGCATTTACCGCAACGATGCGGGGGTGTTCACCCCGCTCGATGCCGGCCTGCCGGGCCTGAGCCACAGCCGCCTTGCCTGGTTCGACGCCGACGGCGATGGGCGCCTCGACTTGCTGCTCACGGGCGGCTTTCTCAACCCGTTTATCCTCCAGGGCAAAACGGCCCTCTTCCGCAACCTCGGCGACGACCGCTTCGAGGAAGTACCTGCTGCCTTCGAAAATGCTGACCTTTTCGGGGGAGAGCTGGCTACGCTCGATCTCAACAACGACGGCGTCTTGGAAGTCGTCCTCAGTGGCCGTTCGACTGCTACAGAGCCGCAGCGTGCGCGTGTCTACGAAAACACCGGGGGGGTATTCCGGTCGTCGTACAGCTTCTCTGGAATGCAGAGCCTTATCCTGGCCTCAGCCGACCACGACAGCGACGGGGATCTCGACGTGCTTTTCTCCGGGATTCGCACGACCGGCGGGAGCCTTGCAGGTCGAACTTTTCTCCTCGACAACCTCGAGGACAACACGCTCCCCTCGGCGCCCTTCGGCTTGCGTACCGAGGTGGATGCGACCACCGGCGAGATCGTCTTTTCTTGGAACCCCGGTTCGGACGAGGAGACGCCTGCGCAGCGCTTGAGCTACAACCTGCGTGTGGGCACCCTCCCCGGCAGGTCTGACATCCTCGCGCCCCTGGCCGACCTGGCCACGGGCAGGCGGTGGGTCGGGAGCCCAGGCAACGTAGGGACGAACACATCATGGCGCTTGCAGGTACCGATAGGCGCCTATTACTGGAGTGTGCAGGCCATCGACGGGAGCTATGCCGGGTCTGCGTTTGCCTCCGAGCAGCCCATCTTTTTCGGCGACCCCAACGATAAGACGCCGCCCGCCCCGCCCGAGAATCTTCAGGTGGTGAGCGACGTGCGGCAGGTACACCTCACCTGGCAGCTCAGCCCCGACGCCGACGTGGCGCGCCAGTACATCTACCGCGACACGCAGCCCGCGCCCACCACGCTCCTGACAAATGTGCTGCCGGACGCGCAGACGTACACGGACAGTGCTGTAGAGGATGGCGTCACCTACTATTACCGGATCAGCGCCGAGGACGCCTCGGGCAACGAGAGTGCCTTCACCGATACGCAGACCGCCACGCCGATGCCCCCGTTCGAGCAGGTGGACGGGACCGGGCTGGACGACGTGGCTGAGGGCACCGGCGTATGGGGCGACTACGACGGCGATGGCGACCTCGACCTCCTTCTGACGGGCAGCGGGCGGACAGTGCTCTATCGCAACGCCCCCGGCCCCAACGGCGCCCCGCTTTTTGTCCAGCAGCAGACCTTCGACCGCCTGAGCGTCAGCGCCGTCGCCTGGGGCGACTACGACGGCGACGGCGATCTCGATTTCGCCATCGCCGGGTTCAACACGCGCCGCGAGACACTCACCAAGCTCTACCGCAACGACGCGGGCACTTTTTTCGACACGGTTGCCGGCCTGCCGGGCTTCCTCCAGGCCGACCTCGCCTGGGGCGATTACGACAACGACGGTGACCTCGACCTGCTGATCACCGGCAGCGAGAACATAGACGTCAATACGTGGACGAGCAGCACCCTCCTTTTTCGGAACGACCTCGCCTCATTGGGGCAGGCACGCACCTTCACCGAAGTTGAGCAGGCAGGCCTGCATGCTACGGCAGATGGCGCGGCAGCCTGGGGCGACTACGACGGCGACCAGGACCTCGACCTCTTCCTTGCCGGGAGCGGGATCACCAACCTTTACCGCAACGACTGGCGCCTCGGCGGGGGTTTTGCCTCCGCGAATGAATCGTTCGCACAACTGGCCAATGCCTCAGCCGAATGGGGGGACTACGACGCCGACGGCGACCTCGACTTCCTCGCGACTGGTACCTCCTTCCCTCCCCTGAGTGTCCCGATGGTGGTTACGCGCATCTACCGCCGCGATGGCGGGCAGTTCACCGACCTGCAACTGGATCTCGACCTGCGTTCAGACCTCGTCGGGATCTCGGAGGGGGAGGCCGCCTGGGGCGATTACGACAACGACGGCGACTTCGATTTCATCGTGGCCGGCACGGCGCAGGGCCGCCCTACCACCCGGGTTTATCACAATGCAGCGGGGCGGTTCGATGATCTCGACGCCGGTCTCCAGGATCTGTTTGCCGGCACGGTCGCCTGGGGCGATTACGATGGCGACGGGGATCTCGACGTCCTGCTTACCGGGCTAGTGCCTGGCGACAGAACCAACGAACCGGCGACCCTGCTCTACCGCAACAACGTGATCACGCCCAACACGCCCCCGACGACGCCCACCGGCCTGGCCCAGCAGATCGAGGGCACGGAGGTCACCTTCTCCTGGCAGGCCGCCACCGACGCCGAGACACCCGCCCCCGGCCTCACCTACAACCTCCGCGTGGGAACCACCGCCGGCGCCTCCGACGTCGTGGCGCCGATGAGCCTGCCCGACGGCACGCGGTTGGTGCCCGCCCTCGGCAATGCCTTCCACAACACCGCCTGGACGCTTGACCTGCCGCCCGGCACCTACTACTGGAGCGTGCAGGCGGTGGACCATGCCTTCGCCGGCTCGCCCTTCGCCCGGGAGCAGTCGCTGAAGGTGACGACCAACAATGCGCAGAGCGTAGACACCGAGCAGCCGTCGGCCCTGCGTCTGGCCCTGGCGCCGCCCTTCCCCAACCCGTTCGGCGCGCAGACAGAGATCGGCTACGTGATCGAAGCGCCGGGGCCGGTGCGCCTGGCCATCTACGACGTGCTGGGCCGAATGGTGAAAGTGCTGGCCGAGGGCTACACACAAGCGGGCGTACAGGTCGTAACGTGGGACGGACGGAGCGGCGACGGCGCACGCCTGGGCAGCGGGCTCTACATGCTCCGTCTGGAAGCCGGTGGGAAACACCTTGTCCGCACGATGACGCTGTTGCGCTGAACCCAGCCTACAGTGCCGCCGACCTGTGCGCCTTCGAGGGAGGATGGAGGGCGATCTATACCCCCCGGAGGGCCGCCTCGGCTACCTGGCGCTGACGGTCCTTGTCGCTTGGCATCAGCACGTCGATCCAGACGGCGCCCTTGCGTGCCAGCGTCCGTTCGAGCATCTTCCCGGGAAACCAGTAGGCTTCGTCCCCCACGCCCGGCAGCGACTCTACCTCCGAGACGGCACCCATGCTCTGGCGGCCTTCCTCGATCTGCGCAGCGGCCGCCTTCGCCGACGGCTCGACGTAGAGTGCGAAGGCCAGGCTGACGGTCCAGTCGGTGCGGGCCGTGTAGCTGCAGGTGTAGGCGTTGGACGGGGCGCCCTCCATCGTCATGCGGCCTGCCTCCTGCTCCAGTTCGGCGGCGGACAGGCTCAGGATGGCCGTGGCGTCGGCGGCGGTGAGGCCGCCGCATGGGTTGACGTCGGCAAGCTGCACCGCTGCCTCGTTCTCAGGAGCCACGTTGGCGGTCTCGGTGACGTCCTCCGTGTTGGCGGTGTCGCTTCCGCAGGCGCCCAGGAGCACCAGGGAGGCTGCGGCCCATAGCGAAGTCCGAGGGAGACTCGATGGTATTCGCATGCTCTACCTCCTGTAGTGAATGATCTGATCCACGCAGATAGTTGTGCCGCGAGGATTGAGAGGGCGGTGTCGGGTAGTCAGGGTCACCGGATCTGGATTACGTTCTTGGCGCTGACGGCGTCGCCCGCCTGGAGCTGGTAGAAGTAGACGCCGGAGGGCAGGGGAGACCCGCTGTCGTCGTACCCGTCCCATTCGACCTGGTGGGTGCCACTCGTCTGATAGGCATCGGTGAGGTTGCGGACCAGCCGCCCCTGCACATCGTAGATACGAACCTGCACCTGCGTTGGCTGGTCCACCCGGTATTCGATAGTGGTGCGTTCGCTGAAGGGGTTCGGGTAGCTCATGCCTGCATCGAGGCCGGGTCGTGGCATAACCTCCGGCCGCTCGCTGGCTGTGCCCGTCGATGACGGCGTCACCGTAACGCCGATGGCGCCAATCCGAATCGTGTGGGAGGCATTGGCGTAAACGAGGCGCAGCGAGAGCGTCGTCGCTTGCCCGACGGTTCTTGAGGGGACAACGCTGGTGTAGCACGTCGGGCCGAGGTCGGTCAGGTCGGTGGGGTCGTCGTGGATGACGGAGGCACTTTCCGGGCTGGACATCTGCGTCAGGCGCGTCTGGGAAATGAAGGTGCCAGCATTGCTCGATTCATAGCAGACGGTCACCTCGTCGATGATCACATTGGAGGGTAGGGTCAGGCCAAGGTTGACGCTGAAGAAATCGCCGCTCTGCGAAGCGCGGACGCGCGGGGCGGTGTTGAGGGCGGTGAAGTCCACGTCTATGGTCAGGTCAGGATTACCGGAGACAAACCCGAGCGGGCTGTGCCAGATGGTGTACTGTTGCGCGGTCGCGTGCTGCACAGACAGGTTCATGAGCAGAACGAGCACCGGTAGAAACAGGAAGCGCTTCATAACTGACCTCTCCTGGTTGAAGGTGGTGTCCGAGGGCCACCGCGGACGAGGATCGAAGGGAAGGGCCCTAATCCCCCGACTGCGGCGCATGGAAGAGGCTCACGCTTCTGAGGAGGATTATCCAACGTGAGTCTGGGCAACGCACGCGGGTCAATAGCCTACAAGTATGCGATGTTGCGACGCCGTTTGCGGTTGCTGATCTGTCAGAGCAGAAGTAAACTTGCTTTTTCCAAGAGGCTTCGTCTGTAAGGGTTTGTCGCCTCTTCACGTAGGGAAGCCCCTGTATCTGTAAGGTGCGCTCGGCGACGGCGCAGCCCTTGTGTATCCTGCCTATTCCTTACGTCGTCAGGGGCTGTCGCTGGTCAGGGTCAGTAGAGGGGCGCCCGTACCGTTCTGTTACTCCGGATCCTACAGCGCGTCGAGGACAATGCGGCCTTTGTGCTGTCGCAGCGCCGCGTCCGTCACCTCGGGGTAGGCAACTAGGTGGGCAAGTGTAGCCGCCGAAGAGATCTGGCATTCCTGGTCGCGGACGGCGTAAATGAAGAGTCGCAGGTCCTCGCCTGGTTCGTACCCCTCGATGTCCGTGAGGGCGGCGGTGGCGCCGTCGGCGAGGGCTGGCAGGGGGGCGCCCGAAGGCTCGAAGCAGGGGATGGGGTCGACGAGGTGCGCCGTCTCTTCGTCGAGGGCCAGGTAATAGATCGTTTCGCCCGTCTGGTTGACAAGCACGATCTCGTTCCCGAGCGGGGTGATGACCGCGCCTTCGCCGTCGCCGCTATCGAGGAGGGCACAGGCGGGGAGCAGGAGAAGCGTGCAAAGCAGCAGGGTACGCATCGCTGCTATCGGTCTGGTGATAGGCGTTTACTCAGAAGCGATACACCCCGGCCCGGCGCGATGACGAGGGCGCCAACGTAAAAGGGCCGCCGGTGATCAACCAGCGGCCCTTTTGTAGCACCAGAAAAGAGCGGCGTCAGAGCGCTAGGGCGGCGGCAGCCGTGGGCTCGAATTCCTTCTCCGATTCGTCGATGAACGTGAGCCAACCGTGCGGGTCGTTGCCCCGATGGACGACATCGAAGAACGCCTCTTGTAACTCCTCTGTGATCGGCCCGCGCCGCCCTTCGCCGATCTGGTAATGATCGACCGAGCGGATGGGCGTGACTTCAGCGGCGGTGCCCGTGAAGAACAGCTCGTCGGCGATGTAGAGCGCCTCGCGCGGCAGCAGCTTCTCCTCGACCGTGTAGCCCCGCTCGCGGGCAAGCGTCACGATGGCATCGCGCGTGATGCCGGGGAGGATGGACAGGCCGACGGGGGCCGTGTAGATCTTGCCGTCGCGCACGAGGAAGAGGTTCTCGCCGCTGCCTTCGGCCAGGAAGCCGTCGGTGCTCAGCATGATGCCCTCCATCTTGCCGTTTTTGAGGGCGTTCATCTTCACGAGGGCGGCGTTGAGGTAGTTGCCGCCCGCCTTCGCCAGGGCGGGGAAGGTGTTGGGCGCCATCCGGTTCCACGAGGCCACCTCCACGTCCACGCCTTCGGCCAGGGCCTCCTCGCCCAGATAGGCGCCCCACTCCCACACGGCAATCACCGTCTCGACCGAGTTGTTGAGCGGGTTGACGCCCATTTTACCCGTGCCCCGGAAGACGACCGGGCGAATGTAGCAGGCTTCCAGTCCGCTGTTGCGGATCGTTTCGAGCGAGGCCGCTTCGAGGGTTTCCTGCGAATAGGGGATCTCCATGCGGTAGATCTTCGCCGAGTCGAC
Organism: Rhodothermaceae bacterium; assembly: GCA_024643915.1. GTDB lineage: Bacteria > Bacteroidota > Rhodothermia > Rhodothermales > JAHEMB01 > JAHEMB01. The sequence continues at coordinate 8,063 of JAHEMB010000100.1, forward strand.
GAGGCGGCGCATGTGCTCGGGCAGGCGGAAGACGGCCGAGCCGCGCTCCGTGTTGTAGCAGCGGATGCCCTCGAAGACGGAGGAGCCGTAATGAACGACGTGCGAGAGGACGTGAATCGTCGCCTCCTCGTAGGGAACGAGCTTGCCGTTGAACCAGATGTCGTGCTTCATGCTATCGGTGTTTAAAGGGTGCGCGGGAAAGGAGGAAGTCTGGCGATGAAAGTACGAAGCGGCGGGGGCTGAGTTTCTGTTCGACCGCCGGAAGCGCTTCGGATCTGGCGGCGAAATTACGGTAGTGATGCCTCTTTCGGCAGGGATTTGTGGTGAATTGCGTTACGACGGAAGGCGAAGCGGGCAATCGTCCACAGAATTTTAGCCGCCGCTTTGAGGGTGCCACTGAGGGTACCCGTGATCTTCGAGACGCCCACCCGGCGGCGGTAAGCGACGGGCACCTCGGTGTAGCGCAGCCCGGCCTCCACCACCTTGATCTGCATCTCAATCGTCCAGCCGAAGGT
>JAHEMB010000101.1 GCA_024643915.1 Rhodothermaceae bacterium
TGCAGCGTCATCTCGAAGCCGCGCACGTCGCTGTAATTCCAGGGCAGGTCGATCCGGTAGTCCACCAGGTCGTCCACGCTGATGAACTGCACTTCGCGCGGCTGCAAGGAGAGGTCGCGGTAGAAGCCCGCCAGGCGGAGCAGGAACTGGTTGGCGATGTTCTGCTCGTAGCCCAGTTCGTAGGCCACCGTCTTCGGCATTGGGTGGTTCGGGTTGCCGATGCCCCGGACGGCCCCTGTGAAGTAGCTCCGCACCTCGAAAAGCGCGGTGGGATTGAGCATGTTGCGGAAGTGGCCGTAGTTGAAGTACAGCTTGCTGTCTTCCGTGATGGGGAACGAGATGCACAGCCGGGGGCTGAGGTTGAGTTGGCTGTCCATCGGCTCCAGCGCAAGTACCTCGTCGATGGCATCGACGCCGAACTGGGCCGAGAGGGCGCGGTCGTACGTCGCGTACTCGTACCAGTCGCCACCCGGATCGAAGTAGTCGAGGCGGAGGCCGATGTTGGCGATCATGCCCCGGAATTCGAGCTTGTTCTGGGCGTAAACCGAGGCCTGCTGCGGGGTCCGATCGTAGCGCCAGCGCTCGTCGCCGTTGTGCGGGTGCTCCGGGTCGTTCTCCCCGTAGTTGGCGTTGTAGTTGGAGTTGATGTATTCGACGCCCACCTTCAGGAGGGAGTAGCGGTTGAGCTGGCTGGTGACATCGAACCGGCCGATGTAGCGCACCACCTGGGTGCTGTCAAACCCGCTGCCCCAGTGGCCGGAGGTGATCATGCCCACGCCGAGGTCGTCCTGATCGTCTTTGAACGTGTAGCCGAAAGGCTCCTCGCTGAGCTGAATCTGTCCGCCCAGGTACGAAAAGACGGCGTTCGGATCCCGGTCGGCGACGTGCCGCGTGGAGTAGTCGGTGGTCATCCGCTGCAGCTGGACCTCGTAGAAGGTCGTCGGCGTCAGGGTATGCGTGAACTGGGCGCCGACCAGGAATCGGTCGACGTCCATCAGGTTGAAGGGGAGCTGGGAGAAGTGTTCGCCCATGTCCCGGTCGGCGTTATCCCCATCGCCATCGGCGACTTCCCCGATCATCGGCCCGTAGCCGTTATCCGCCCGGGTATCCCAGGGATAGGCGTAATTCGAGCCTGTAGTCAGCCGCTGCAACCCCTGCTCGTCCCGGTTGAGGCCCTTCTGCGTCGCATAGAGGCCCTGGATGCTGAGCTTCATGCCCGGCGCGATGTTGGAGACGAGCTTGCCCTGGCCCAGCCGCTCGACGAACGCGTCGCGTGCATAGCCAGCGAGGGGGTAGGCCGTTTGCTCCTGGCGGAAAGAGGCCAGGAAGCGCAGGTCGCCCAGCATCCGGCTGATGCCCGGCACGGGGCCGCCAATCGTCGCATCGAGTTCGTAATCGGGGTCCGCCACCTCGAAATCCTTCCGCAGGTAATGCTCCATAAACACCTGCTGAAGCTGCTGCGGCGTGAAGCTCGTCCCTTCCCGCTGGTTGTAGGCATCGGCAATGGCGTTCCAGCCCGCGAAGGGCCGATATTCGTCCTGAAACCACGACTCCCACGCCCCGTTGGCCGTGCCCTCGAAGGCGACGGCGGGATCCACCAGGGGGCGGATGTAATACGAGTTCTCCGAATTCGGCAGCTCAACCTCGTTCCCCTCCAGGTCGATGCCCGAGAAGTTTTTCTGCGAGGCGCCGCTGTAGCGGATGATGGCATCCACCGTGTAACGGTCGCGGCTCGGCTCTTTGGTAACGACGTTGATGAGGCCGGAGCGGACGTTGCCGTATTCGGCGCTGAAGCCGCCCGTCTGCACCTGCACCTCTTCGACCGCCGTGTAGCTCACCCCCGAGAATGGCGTGTTGTCAATGCCGCTCGTCATCGAGAGGCCGTCCACCTGGAACTGCACCTGGTCGCCGCCGGCACCGCGCACCGAGAGGCCGCGCTCGAAGCCGGCCTGCAAGCCCACCACCTGCTCGATGTCGGTCACCGGCAGGTTCTCGATATCCTGGGAGGAAATGTTCGCGAGGCTGGCCGAGACGTCGCGCTGTACCACGGGCCGGGTCGCCGTCACAGTGACCTCATCCAGGCCCACCGCCGCCTCTTGCAACGTGAAATTGATCTCCGTCGTGAGGTCGATGTTGACGCGCACGCCTTCATACACCTGGGGCGTGAAGCCGATGAACGAGGCGCGGATGTCGTACGTGCCGGGGCGGACGTTGAGGATGGTGTAGTAACCGTCCGCGTCGGTGACGGCGCCCTGGGTGGTGCCCTCAATCAACACGTTGACACCAGGCAGGGGATCGCCCGAGGCGTCGGTCACTTCGCCGGCGATCTTGCCTGATTGGGCCATCGCTACAGCCGTGGGCAACAGGAACGCCGCTACAAGAACGATGAGGGGGTGCAGTAGCCGTCTTCTCATGAGAACGAGCCTCCAGGACCGTTTTACAGGAAGCGAAAACCTCCCAAGGAAGGGAGGAAACCAACGAGACGCACCAGGACCTGCTCGTGGGAGGAGCGTGGGTAAAAAGACGCCTGGAAGCGCTACGGTAAATACAACTTAGGTAGGGATGGTAAGGTCGAAGAAAAGCTATGCCAGCCTACGAGGCTCAACCTTGCGACGGGCGAGCGCTGCTAGCTTGAGCCAGGACTTCTTTGCCGGAACCGCTTCTGTGCTGTAAAGATCTTCTTCAGAAAACCATTAGTCAAGGGCATTCTGAAATTAGTTTTTCTAATGGGTCTTGGTGCCCCTGATCACGGATTGCAAAGCTCAGACCTCAGGGGTGTCACGACGAGGAAAGTGCGGCCAGGGCCTCGCCCCGAGTCGCTGCGCCCCGAAGGTGTTCTTCCGCTTGCCATACAGGCAAACAGGGTGTTGCCGACAAGCGGTACGCTCGTCACGCCCGCAGGCATGCCCCGCAGCACCCGAACAGGAAAGCGCGCTTAGCGGCCAGTGAAGAGGGGCTCCATACAAGGATAAAGGGATCCGAACGTGGCGTGCAGGGCGTCGTAGGTCGCCGCCGAAGCTGCATCAGGTTGGGCGATGGGCTGGCAAATAATAGTAGATTCGCATGCCGTCTCCACATCCGGCCACACGCGTGCGCCGACACCGGCCAGGAGGGCAGCGCCGAAGGCAGCGCCTTCTGTCGTCTGAGGGGCGGTGAGCGGGGCGTTCAGCACGTCGGCCAGGATTTGCCGCCAGAGGGGGCTTTGCACGCCACCGCCCGAGGCGCGCATCTCGGTGGGCGGGGGGACGCCCGCCTCACGGAGGAGCGCCAGGTTGTCGCGCAGGCCAAAGGCCACGCCTTCAAGCACGGCACGTGTGAAGTGGCCGCGCCCGTGCCGCAGCGTGAGGCCGAAGAAGACGCCGCGCGCGTGCGGGTTGGCGTGCGGGGTGCGTTCCCCGGAGAGGTAGGGAAGGAAGAAAGCCCCATCGCAGCCCGGCGGCACGTCGGCGGCTTCCGCTAGCAGAGCGTCGTAGGAGGCGTCGGGCGCGAAGGTGTCATGGTACCAGCGGAGGCTACCGGCAGCCGAGAGCATCACGCCCATCAGGTGCCAGCGGCCCGGGAGGGCATGGGGGAAGCTGTGTGCCCGGCCCTGCGGCGCCGTCACCGGCCGGGCAGCGGGCGCAAAGACGACGCCCGAGGTGCCGAGCGTGAGGGCCATGACACCGGGGCGTACCGCGCCCACCCCCACGGCCTGCGCCGCCTGGTCGCCTCCCCCAGCCACCACGGGCGTCCCGGCACGCAGGCCGGTGGCCTCGGCGGCTTCGGGCGTCACCTCCCCCGTGATCGCCGGCCCCTCGTGGGTAGGCGGCAGCCAGGCGGGCGGGATCTCCAGCGCGTCAAGCATCTCTTCGCTCCAGTCGCGCGTCTTTAAATCCAACAGGAGAGTGCCGCCCGCCCCGGCGCGGTCCGTGGCGAAGGCGCCGGTGAGGCGGTAGCGCAGATAATCCTTGGGCAGGAGGACGTGGGCGGCGCGGCGGTAGACCTCCGGCTCGTGCCGCCGCACCCACAGCAGCTTGGGCGCCGTGAAACCCGCGAAGGCGTCGTTGCCGGTGATCTCGACGAGGTGGTCGAGGCCCAGCCGCTCCCTGATCCAGTCACACTCGGCGCCGGCTCTCCCGTCGTTCCAGAGCATCGCCGGACGCAGCACACGGCCCTCGGCGTCGAGCAGGACGAGGCCGTGCATCTGGCCCGTCAGCCCTATCGCCGCCACCTCCCCGCCGTTGAGGCCGGCCTGGTCGAGGGCTTCGTGGATGCTCTGCTGCGCGGCCTGCCACCACGTCGCCGGGTCCTGCTCGCTCCAGAGGGGGCGGGGCGTGTGGAGTTCGTGCGGGCTGCCGGCGACGGCCACCACCGCACCGCCTTCATCGATGAGAAGCGCTTTGGTGGCCGTCGTCGAGACGTCGATGCCGAGGAGAAAAGCCATGCCGTCTTGCTGCTTGCGTGAACTGTGCAGGGGTTGTTCTTGTGGGAGAGCGACGGCTTCTCAGGAAACGTTCGCCGGAGCCTGTGAGGCGTGGCGCAGCGTCTCTTCGAGGGGCGGCAACCGGTCCGGGTGCGACGAGCGCGCGCGGATCAGGTACGCTTCGATCCAGCCCCGGTGCTGCTCCGGCTTCATCGAGGCATCAATGATCTGTTCGTGGTTGAGGCTGTTGATGCGGTCGTTGGCGGCACGCAGGGCGTCCATCGAAATCTTGAGCGCCACGTCCACCGGCATCCGCTCCGGGTTGATGTCGATACCAAAATACCCTTCGTAGCCGTGCATCTTGAGCGTGTAGAGGCCCGCCTCCACCTGCTCCGGCGAGATCGCCCCCACGTTGAGATCCTGGTCGTAGTTGCCGAGGGGCTGGCTGTTCCAATGCGTGTGCGCCAGGCGGCCTTCGGAGAGCGGCCACGAGAGGGCGTAGGGCAGGTCCTCATAGCCCATCAGCAGGTGCCCGATTTCCGGGTTCATGCAGACGAGTTTGTGCCCCTCCTCAAGCAGGCGCCGGTTCTCATCGGCCTCCAGCATCGCCTCGACCTGGTGGCCGAGGAGGACGCCCTCAGGGGTGAGGCCGTAGAGGATGTGGCCGCGCGGCTCGTAGGGCTTGGGCTCGAAGGCGATCCGCACGCCGGGCTCGGCGTCCATCGCCTCGGCCATCGCCTCGGCGAAGCGCTGCCGCATGCCCGCCATGTCGATCCCGAACGGGTTCTCGTAGCCGTCGATGCCCGCCCAGACGACGGAGAAGTCGGCGTCGATCTCTCTGGCGAGGGCGAGCGAGCGCTTCATCCGCTCGATGGCAGCCTGCCTCGCCTGCGGATTCGGGTTCGAGAGGGAGCCGAATTCGAACTGCGCATCGTAGAAAAGCAACGGAATGACGGTGATGAGGCGGATGCCGGTGTCGCGCTGGAAGGCGAGCCAGGTATCGACATTGTCCTCGTTGACCTCGTTGGGGTAGTGGGCCTCCAGCCCGACGAGGCCGTAGTCTTTGAGCGAGGCGGCGACCTCGAAGCGGGCCTCCAGGGGGACGTCGGCCTTGTACTTGCCGTGGAAGCGGCTCTCGAAGGGCGAGAAGAACCAGATGCCGGCGGTGAACTGGAGATTGAGTTCGAAGCTGTTGAGGTGTTGGACGAGTTCGTTGGGCGAGCGGCGGGTGGCCTGCGAGCGCAGATCGGTGCGTGGCATGGGGAGACTCCGGTGTAGGTGAGAAGGTGAAAGGGTGTGATGCAATCAAGATGACCGAGGCGTCTCTCCGGCAGGCGGGGCCGGCTACCAGTAATGATGCACGTCTTCGCGGACGTAGCGGTTGTACACGTCGCGCACGGTTTGCATGGTTGCGTCCGAGAGCGCGGGCAGATCGGCAGCGTGGGCGTTCTCTTCGGCCTGCGACGGGCGCTTGGCACCGGGGATGGCGCAGGTGACGGCCTCAAACATGAGGATCCACCGCAAGGCGAACTGGGGCATGGTCATGCCGTCGGGGCAGGCCGCCTGCAGGGCTTCCACGGCTTGTAAACCGCGTTCGTAATCCACCCCGGCAAAGGTCTCGCCCCGATCAAAGGCCTCACCCTCCCGGTTGAAGTTACGGTGGTCCGTCTCAGCAAACGCGGTACTGCGGCGAAACTTGCCCGTCAGCAGGCCGGAGGCCAGGGGCACGCGCGCGAGGATGCCCACGTTCCGCTTCCGCGCTTGCTCGAAAAAGAGGTCGGCCGGGCGCTGCCTGAACATGTTGAAAATGATCTGGACGGTCTGCACGTTCGGGTATTCGATGGCCTTAAGCGCTTCCTCGACTTTCTCCACGCTGACACCATAATAGCGCACTTTGCCAGCCTGCACCAGGTCGTCGAGGAGGCCGAAGACTTCGGGCAGATAGTAGACCTCGGTAGGAGGGCAATGGAGCTGGAGCAGGTCGAGGGCTTCGCGGTCGAGGTTTTTCAGGCTGCGCTCGACGAAAGCCGTGAGGTTTTCCCTCGTGAAACCTGCCGCCGTGTGCGGGTCGAGGCGCCGCCCGGCTTTGGTGGCGATGTAGAGGTCGTCGCCGTGGTCGCGGTAAAGCTGAGCCAGCAGCCGTTCGCTCCGCCCGTCGCCATAAACGTCGGCCGTGTCGAAGAAATTGACCCCCCGTTCGACGGCGCGGTGCAGGGCCGCGAGGGACTCATCGTCTGCCACCTGCCCCCAGCTCCCGCCGATGGCCCAGGCGCCGAAACTCACCGTCGAGACGTTCCATCCGGTGCTGCCTAATGTTCTGTATTGCATGGTACAAAGGGTTGCTACGTTAAACAAATCCTGCCTGGTGCTTTCTCCCTTCACCCCTCCTTGTTCTGCATTGGATATTCAGAAAGACCGCTTCAAGCTGCATTAGGGCGTCACGTCGAGTGTCTTCTCCAGCCGGAGGCCCGCCGACGAAGCGCCCACCTGGAGCAGCACCGGCGTCGCCTCCACCACCCACCGATCCGCATCGGCGTCCCAGTAGGCCGGCGCCGAGGCGCGAGGGTCAGCGTCACCGCCTTCGTCTCGCAGGGAGCGAGGGTGATCCGGGTTCTGTACGCGTCCCGCCCGGTCATAAAGATCGCTACGTTCCGCAAACTCCAGGTTAAATCATAATATCACATGACGAATTAGGCGTCAAGTGGAGATTTGCGCGAGACGACGGAATCTGAATCCGTTGCGCCAGAGGACTTCCTGAATAACGCAAGGGGTGCCCTCTTCGTGCAGACACGATGAGAAGCCACAACTTGGGCTTGCTTAAGCAGCCTGATTCGACATTACCCCTCGAACGAGAAGGAGATGTGCTCGGTGATGTCGTAGAAGTAGTCCTGCATGGCGGCATCGTAGAAGATCAGGAAGGTCTTGAGGACCCCGCCACGCAACAGGGTTCGCTCGTAGAAAATCTTGTTGCCTCGATAGCCGGAGATGACGAACCAGTCGTTCTTCATCCTCTTGTAGGTGATGCGCTGGTTCGGGTCGGCTAATTCCTTCTGATAAAGCTCCTTGAGTGAGGACGGCGCCACATCGCGCACACCGTAGACGGCCAGGACGGCGCTGCCGTCCTCCGAGACGAATTTCTGCCCATTACCGCCGTCGAGCGATTCCGCCGGCTTGAGGAGGTTGGCCGGATAGTCGAGGCGGTAGCCCAGCCGCTCGTTGCGGTAGGTCTCGTAGCGGACTTCGTCGGGCCAACCCTCGGCGCCAACATTTTGCTCGCTGCGAGGCGCGCGGTCCGCGGCGGGGTCTCGCTCGGCAGGCGCTACCGTCGTTCCATCAGCCGTGGGGATGCGCGGGGCGGGCTCCGATGGGTCGGTGGGCACGGGTTGCTCGGCGTCGGGGACGGCCACTGGCGCCCCGCCGGCTTCGGCCAGAATAGCGCTCACGGCCCGTTCGAGGGAATCGACGCGGGCCTCCAGCTCGCGCACTGTCGGGTTGCGCTCGACGGCGTCTTCCACCTCGCGGGGATCGGATTCCTTGGCGATGCAGCCGGCCAGCAGCGTGATCAGAACGATGAAACGACCCATCTTATACCTCATGGGGGTTGCACGAAATCGTTATGCGGAAGCATCGGGCTGTTGCCGGAGCGAGAGTGAGCGCGCCACGTACTTGCCGATCATGTCGAACTCCACGTTCACCTCCGCCCCCGGCTGCCACGTGCGCACGTTAGTTTTTTCGTAGGTGTGCGGGATGATGGAGACAGTGAGCATGTCGCCGTCGAGCCGGGCCACGGTGAGGCTGATGCCGTCGAGTGTGACGGACCCGACGGGGATAAGGTAGGGCGCAAACGCGGGGTCGAAGCGAACACGGTAAAGCCGGCTCGTCGCCAACTCCTCGACGCTTTCAATGGAGGCGGTGGCGTCGACATGGCCCTGCACGAAGTGGCCGTCGAGCCGCGTGGTGGGCAGCATGGCCCGTTCGAGGTTAACAGGGTCACCCACCCGCAAGGCGCCTTCCCAGCAGGTGACGCCACCCTGCCGCAACGGCTCGTTCGAGCCGATATCAATCCCCTCGCGGCCCAGGCGAAAACCGCCGTTATCAGACATGAAGAAGACAAACGTGTCGTCGGCGACGCCGCTC
>JAHEMB010000102.1 GCA_024643915.1 Rhodothermaceae bacterium
AAGGAGGGCGTCGAGGCGGGCGGTGCGGTTTCCTGTGCCTTCAGGAGGGCCTGAAAACGCGCCTCTTTGCCTGCCAGGCCGCTCAGCAGGGCGTGGTGAAAGAGGGAGTCGGCAGGATGCGCCCCGGCGATCTCGGCCAGCCGCGACAGGGCGGCGGCTTCGGCAGGCGGTGCTACGCGCCCCAGCGTCAGGGCGAGTTGTAGCTGAACGGCCGGAGCCGGGTCGTCCGCCAGGCGTTCGAGGAGCGGCCACACTTCGGCGGCGTCGGGGCCGGCAGCGAGAGGCTCAACCAGCCGCACGACGGCGGCCACCACCTCCGGCTGCGGCGACCGGGCGGTGGCTGCCAGCACCGCCGGGTCGAGCGCCCCAAGCCCTTCGAGCGTCCAGAGCGCGTGGAGCTGACCGAGGGGCCGCGTTGTGTCGCCCGCCAGCTCAGCGAGGCGCGGCGCCAGGGTCGTCAGGCCGCGGTCTACGATGAGGCGCTGGGCCGTGTCGCGGAGCCAGCCGTTGGCGTGCGTCAGGTAGGGCAGCAGGTCCTCCCCGGAATGGTCAGACAGGCGCGGTGGCTTGCCGGGCGGGGTCGCCCCGTGCACCACGCGGTAGAGGCGGCCTTTGCCTACGAGGGTATCGAGCCCGCGCGCCTGGATCTCGTCGCGCAGGTAGTCCGTCAGGTAGGTCTTGTGCTGGATGATGCCCCGGTAGAAGTCCACCACGTAGAGTGTGCCGTCGGGGCCGTTGTAGAGGTTGACGGGGCGGAAAGCCTCGTCGTAGGAGGCCAGGAACTCGCGCCCCTCGTAGGCCTGCCGGGCGGTGAGGCGCGTCCCGTCTTCGTGCAGGATATTTCGCTTGACAAGGTTAGCCGCCGGCTCGGCGACGAAGGCGTTGCCCCGGTAGGCGGGAGGGAAGTTGTCGCCGCGATAGATGACCGGGCCACAGGCCGCCGTGAAGTGCCGCAGCCGCCCCAGGGAATCGAGGACGCCGGGCACGTACCCCCGGTTGACGGCGGTCGCGTGGAGAGGGTACACGCGCTGATCCTCGGCGATCTCCACCCCGATGCCGTAGGCAACCGCGTGGTGCGGGTTTCGGAGGGTGCTGTTGGGCGGCAGCAGGTCGCCCTGCAATTGACGAGAGTTGTCGTTGTAAAAGAGCCGCCCGTAGTCGTCGTGCGTGAGGCCCCATTGCCCGCGAAACTCCGTCGCGTCCTTCACCCAGGTCCCGCCGATGAACCGGTAGCGGGCGCTGGACTTGGCGCTGTAGATCCAGTTGTCGAGCCCGTGCAACAGGCCGTTGGGCTGGTGCTCCACGTTGCCGCCCACCGCGTACGCCGAATCGACGAGCACGCGGGGGCCGGGCCGATCGCCCCGGTTCTCGACATACCAGAGGTTGGGCGGCTCAGCGAAGAGGATGCCGTCGCGGGCGTGGGTGAGGGCGCGGGGCAGCACCAGGCTGTCGAGGAAGACGATGTGGTGATCCATCCGCCCGTCGGCATCCCGATCTTCGAGGATGACGATGCGCCCGGTCGGGGCGTCCTCGTTGGTGCCCTCCACGTTGGGCATGTAACCCTGCATCTCCACCACCCAGGGCCGTCCGTCTGCATCGAAGGACAGGGCCACCGGGTCATGGATGAGGGGCTCCGACGCCACCACCTCGATCCGAAAATCATCGACGATCTCGAAATCATCAAGGGAGATCGGCGGCTCGTCGTAGTGTTCACGGCAGCCGCCGCACCACAAAGTCCCTGCGAGACAGGCGAGTACGAAAAGCCGTTCCGGGTTCATCAGCACGAAAGGGAGAGGCAAAACCGGTTGATCAATCGAAGGCCCCAATCTACACGTTCTTGCATAAAGTTGGAGACCTGTTTCCGAGCAACTGTGGGCTTCTCACTACGAGGTCTTCCCCGACTTGGTCAGGGATCCAGTATTATTGACGGATGATCGCTTCGGCAACGCTGGCTCTTGGCTTTACCCTGCATAATTCGTTTATTGCTGAAAGCGTGCTTCGACTTCGACAGGCCTTATGACGAATCCCTCTCGCATGACACCGACGCGCGCGCTTCTGGCAGTTATGGGCCTGGCGCTGCTGGCGGTGGGCTGTGCCGAAACAGACGAAGCGTCCCCGGCTTCGTCTCCCGCGCCTGCTGAAGCGGCGCCGAACAAGCTGACGGCGGCGGAGCAGGCCGACGGCTGGCGCCTCCTTTTCGACGGAGAGACGTTTGCCGGCTGGCGCGGGCTCGGGCGCGACTCGATCCCCCCCGGTCACTGGACCATCGAAGACGGCACCCTCCGCAAGGTCGCCAGCGGCGCCGTGCCGACGGCCCCCGACGGCCAACCCCTCGAAGGAGGCGACATCATGACGGTGGACACGTTCGGCGACTTCGAGCTGGTGCTGGAGTGGAAGGTCGCCCCCGGCGCCAACAGCGGCATCAAGTACAACGTGTCCGAGGCGATGTCCACCGAGCACGCGCCGGCCACCGCCGCCCTGGGCTTCGAGTACCAGATCCTCGACGACGACCGGCACCCCGACGCCCAGAACGGCCCGAACCGCACCGCCGGCGCCCTCTATGACCTGATCCCGCCCGGCCCGGCAAAGCAGTTGAAGCCGGTCGGAGAATACAACGAGGCGCGCATCCTTTTCCGGGGGGCGCACGGCGAGCACTGGCTCAACGGCGCGCAGGTGGTCGCCTACGATCTGGGCAGCCCCCGCTTCGACTCCCTCCTGGCCGCCAGCAAATACGCGCCCGTTGAAGGCTTCGCCGAGCGGCGGCGGGGCCACCTCGTCCTGCAAGATCACGGCGACGACGTCTGGTTTCGGAATATCAAAATCCGCGCACTGCCTCCCGAATAACCCAACGACCATGGCCGATTCAATCAATCGCCGGCGGTTCCTCAAACAGACCGCCCTGTCGGGGCTGGGCCTGGGGCTGGCCGGTAGATGGCCGACACTCTACGGCCCGAACGCGCCCAGCGAGACCGTCGTCGTCGGGGTGATGGGAGTGAATGGGCGCGGGCAGGTGTTGGCCGAGATCTTCGCCGGCACCGACGGCGCCGAGGTGGCCTATATCTGCGATGTCGATACGCGGGCCATCGAGCGGGTGATCGGCGCCGTCAGCGCGCCGCAGCAGCAGGGCGATGGCTCCACGCGGCCCGCGCTGCAAGAAAAGCGACCGCAAGGCGTGACCGACGTCCGCCGCGTCCTCGACGATGCCGACGTGGACGCCCTCGTGATCGCTGCGCCGGACCACTGGCACGCGCCGGCAGCGCTCCTGGCGCTGGATGCCGGCAAGCACGTCTATGTCGAGAAGCCCTGTGGCCACAACCCGCGCGAGGGCGAGCTGCTCGTCGCGGCGCAGCGGAAGCATGGCCGCGTGGTGCAGATGGGCAACCAGCAACGGTCCTCGCCCGAGACGATCCAGATCATCCAGGCCATCCGGGAGGGCCTCATCGGGCGCCCCTATTTCGCCAAGACGTGGTACGCCAACCGGCGCGGCCCCATCGGGCACGGCAAGCAGGCCCCGGTCCCCGACTGGCTCGACTACGAGTTGTGGCAGGGGCCGGCGCCGCGCACGCCCTACCGTGACAACGTCATCCACTACAACTGGCACTGGTTCTGGCACTGGGGCACCGGCGAGTTGTGTAACAACGCCACGCACGAACTGGACGTGGCCCGCTGGGCGCTGGGCGTCGATTATCCGAGCCGTGTCACCTCGGCCGGCGGCCGCTATCATTACGACGACGACTGGGAGTTCTACGATACCCAGGTGGCCTCCTTCGACTTCGAGGGCGACAAGACGATTACCTGGGAAGGGCGAAGCTGTAACGGCCTGGGGGTCGAAGGGCGCGGGCGGGGTACCATCATCCACGGCACCGAAGGCACCGTTCTCATCGACCGCGAAGGCTACGTCGTTTATGACATGGAAAACCGGGAGATCTGGCGCCGGGTGCGGCCCACCACTGTTTCCGCGCTCGATATCCGGGGCGGAGACGAGCTGACCGCCTTTCACATCGACAACTTCCTCCACACCATCCGCGGCACGGAAGCCGCCCGCGCGCCCATCGACGAGGGCCATAAGAGCGTGCTGCTGTGCCACCTGGGCAACATCGCGCAGCACTCGGGACGCGCGCTCCACTGCGACCCCGCCAACGGTCACCTCCTTGACGATGCCGAGGCTATGAAGCGTTGGAGCCGCGACTACGAGCCGGGCTGGGAGCCGAAGGTGTGAACGAGAGGAGGAATGGAGGAAAGGAAGAATGGACGAGAGGACGAGAGGACGAGAGGCGGCAGGAGAAGGTGAAACCACGTCCATACGTCCACACCTTCCTCCGTCTACATCACAACAAACGCAACGACCATGCAGAAGCTTTCGCGCAGGCGATTTCTTGGAGTGACGGCGCTGGGTACAGCAGGGCTGGCGCTGGGGCGGAGTGGGGAGGCGGCGCCGTCCGCTGGCCTGCGGGAAGCCGTGAAGGTCAAACTTGGCGTGGCGAGTTATTCGTTGCGCGAGCTGTCGCGGGCCGATGCGATAGCCGCCCTCCAGGCGCTGGGCACGCCGTACGTCAGCGTCAAATCGATGCACCTTCCCTACGAGGCCACGCCCGAGGAGATGGCTGCGGGCCGCCGCGCGTTTGAGGAGGCCGGATTGGAGATCGTCAGCGGCGGGGTCATCTACCTGCAAGAGAACGACGACGACCACATCCGCCGGCATTTCGAGTACGCCCGCCTGGCTGGTCTGCCCATGATGGTCATCGCCCCGACACATGAGACGATGCCACGCATCGAGGCATTCGTGAAAGAGTACGACATTGCCGTTGCCATTCACAACCACGGCCCGGAAGACGAGCACTTCCCCACGCCGCAGAGCGCGCTCACCGTCATCGGCGAAATGGATCCACGTGTGGGCCTTTGTGTGGACGTGGGGCACACGGCCCGGGCCGGCGTAGACGTCGTCGCGTCCATCGCCGCCTCGGGCGACCGGCTCTTCGAACTGCACATGAAAGACCTGCGTGATCTCACGGACAAAGAGAGCCAGTGCATCGTGGGAGAGGGCAAGATGCCTGTCGCCGCCCTCTTCAAGCAACTCCAGGCGATGGACTTCCCGGGGTACGTAAACCTGGAATACGAGATCGACGCGGAGAACCCGCTGCCCGGTATGCAGCGCTCTTTCGCCTACATGCGCGGCGCCCTGGCAGGGCTGGCCGAATAGCAAAAAGGGGAGGCAGGGAATTTGCGCGGCAACGCGGGCGGAGGACCTACTTTGGCTGCAAGTTGGAAACAGCATCTCGAAGAATGGAGCGGGGCAGGGCTGATCGACGCCGCCACGGTCGAGCGCATTCGTGCTTACGAAGCAGGGCACGAGAAGGCGCACGGCCTGCGCTGGCCGGTGCTGCTGGCTATCGGGCTGGGCGGGTTGCTGCTGGGTGGCGGCGTGCTCCTGTTCGTGGCCGCGCATTGGGACGGACTCTCCCCGGCTGCGCGCTTCAGCCTGGTGCTGGGGCTGGTGGCGCTTTTTCACATCGCAGGCGCCCTCACCGCCGAACGCTTTGCCGTCCTTTCCGGCACCCTTCATGCCGTCGGGACGGTCTGCCTGGGCGCGGGCATTTTTCTCGCGGGGCAGATCTTCCATCTGGAGGAGCACTGGCCCACTGGGGTGATGTTGTGGGCGCTGGGCGCGGGCGTCGGGTGGGCGCTCTTGCGCGATTGGCCCCAGGCCGCGCTCGTGGCCCTGCTCGCGCCCGCTTGGCTGGGCAGCGAATGGATAGCAGCCACGCACGGATGGGGCGGCAGCGAGCAGCTCCTCGTCCAGGGCCTGCTGCTCCTCGCCCTCACTTACCTCACGGCGCTCCTGCCGGGGGAAGAATCCGCGACCCGAAAAGCGTTGGCATGGATCGGCGGGCTGGCAGTGCTTCCGCTGACCGTGTCCGTGTTGGCCTTCGACGCGTTTTCCGAGGTGGAACTGCCGGGTAGCTACCTCGTGCTGGGTTGGGCGGCGGCGCTGGCCCTCCCGCTCGGGCTGGCGTGGGGCCTTCGGCGTGAGGCGGCCTGGATGAACGGCGTCGCTGCGCTCTGGGTGATCGTGCTCGGAATGGTGGGACCGCCGCGTGACGACTGGAGCGAACTCGGCATCTACCTGGTATGCGCGCTCGGCGCCATCGGGCTGATCGCGTGGGGCTTGAAAGAAGCGCGCAAAGAGCGCATCAATTTGGGCGTGGCCGGCTTCGCCCTCACCGTGCTCGTCTTCTACTTTTCCAACGTGATGGACAAGCTGGGGCGGGCGACGAGCCTCATCGGGCTGGGCCTGCTGTTCCTGCTGGGCGGGTGGCTGCTCGAAAAGGCGCGCCGCCGCCTCGTGGCGCAGTTGGAGGAAGGAGACGCATGAAACCCTGGATGAAAGGCCTCATGCTCGCCGCCGCCCACGTGGCCCTCGTAGCGTCACTTGGCGGCAAGCTGCTCTTCGACCGCGCCACGCGGCCCCGCGTGTGGGTGGAGACCGCGCCTTTCGATCCGAACCTCCCTATCCGGGGGCGCTACGTGCGGCTGCAACTCTTCGTCGAACCCCGCGGATTTCCTGAGATCGAACGGGACGCCAGTCAACAGCCCGTCACGCTCCAGGTCGATGGCGACCGGCTCATCGCCCACGCCGATACCCTGGTGGAGGGGTATGATCCTTCCTTGCTGTATGCCCGCGTGATCGAGCGCGAGGGCCGGGAAGTGGGGGTGCTGGATGACCCCGTCGCCTTCTTCATCACTGAGCACATCCCCGACCCGTCGCTGCGGGCGGCAGATGAGGAACTGTGGGTCGAAGTCACGGTGCCGAAGAAGGGGCCGCCCCGCCCGATCCAACTCGGCGTGAAGACAGGCGACGGCCCAGTCGTGCCGCTGGACCTGAGATAAGACGACGCACGGGGCTGCGAACGAAAAATATTGGTGTGCCTTCCCATTGTGCGGCATTGGCAATTAGAATACATTTGCATCGACGCTTGCGTGCTGAATAATCGAAGTGATTACGCTCAGGCTGCTCTCATGTAAACAGCAGCGCAAGCAGATCATCCGTCTGGTGTGTGTCCGTGAAGTAGGCTGGCCGAGGCCCCGCGATTTTCGTTGCATCGCACGCGCCCGGTGCCGTTCGTAGCCGCAGTACGTGCGGGTCGTGAAACGAGCGCAGGGCCTGCCGGACGAGGGCCTATCAAACTGCCTGCCTGGCCGGGCGAACGGTGAAGGGGCGACGTAGGGGGAAGCGTCGGATTGCGTTGTCCGCACCGGGCGGGTCAACCAACAGGAGGAGGGAGATGACGACACAGACTGTGGAAGCCGGCTTCGACGAACTCCGCATGGGATTTGCCGGCGAGATCATCGTCCCCGGAGACCCTGCTTATGACGCGGCGCGGACGATCTTCAACGCCATGATCGACCGCCGGCCCGCGCTCATCGTCCAGTGTGCCGGGGTCGCCGATGTCGTGCGCGCGGTTCGCTTCGGACGCGAGCGAGGCCTGGAGATCGCGGTGCGGGGTGGGGGGCACGGGGTTGCGGGGCGCGCCCTGGCGGAGGGCGGGCTGGTGATCGACCTGCGCCGGATGAATGCCGCCACAGTGGATCCCGTTGCGCGCACGGTGACGGTTGGAGGCGGCGCGACGATGAGCCACCTGGACCGCGCCACGCAGCCTTTCGGCCTGGCCACAACCGGGGGGCGCGTCTCGACGACGGGGGTGGGCGGGTTTACCCTGGGCGGTGGCGGCGGCTGGTTCGACCGCAAGTTCGGCCTTGCCTGCGATAACCTGCTGGCGGTCGAACTGGTGACGGCGGAGGGCCATGTCGTACGGGCCAGCGAAGATGAGCACCCGGAGCTTTTCTGGGCGCTCCACGGCGGGGGCGGCAACTTCGGCGTGGTCACTTCTCTAACGCTGCGCCTGCACGCGCTGGGGCCGGTGACGGCGATGCTGCTGTTCTGGGATCCCGAGGCCGGCCCGACTGTCCTGCGCGCTTACCGCGATTTCATGGCGGTGGCCCCGGATGAGGTGGGCGGGGGTGTGCTCTACATGACGGGTCCGCCTGAGCCGTTCGTCCCCGAGCATCTCGTCGGCAGGCTCGCCCTCGGGGTGCTGGTGGTCTATGCCGGGCCGGAGGCCGAGGCGCGCGACGTGGCGGCTCCCCTCCTGCGTCTCGGGCACGCGGGCGAAATGATCGCAGAGATGCCCTACGCCGACCTTCAGTGCATGCTCGACGATCCGCCCGGCCACAGGAATTACTGGTCAGCCGAATACCTCGATTCATTTCCAGACGAGGCCATCGATCGGTTCTGCGCCCGCGCCGACGATGAAGTTGAGGTAGACGGCTCCGCTGGACCAGCGCTGGAGGTCCGCCCGCACGTCACGGGTCCACTGCTTCGCCCGCTCGTCGTCCGCCGGGTCCTGCCATAGGCCGAACGGATGGGCGATCCAGGGAGCGTGTCGCCAGGGAACCGGATAGCCGGAGGGCCCCCGCGCCACCGCGCCACCCTGCGGGAC
>JAHEMB010000103.1 GCA_024643915.1 Rhodothermaceae bacterium
CGCCAGGCCGCCATCGACATGGAGGACGTGGCCGGTGACGTAATCGGCGGCGGGCGAAGCGAGGAAAAGCACGGCGGCGGCGATGTCCTTGGGACTGGCCGGGCGACCGAGGGGGACGGCGCCCAGCATCGCCTCGCGGGCCGCCTCGGCGAGTTGGGCCGTCATGTCCGTCTCCACATAGCCGGGGGCCACCACGTTCACCGTCACGCCCCGCCGCCCCAGCTCTTTCGCGAGACTCTTCGAGAAGCCGATGATGCCGGCCTTCGACGCGGCGTAGTTGGTCTGGCCGGGGTTACCCGTGACGCCGACGACCGAGGAGATGTTGATGATTTTTCCGCCACGCTGCTTCATCATGGGCCGGTATGCGGCCTTGGCGAAGTTGAAGACGCTTTTGAGGTTGGTGCCGATGACGGCGTCCCAGTCGTCATCGCTCATGCGCAGCATCAGGTTGTCGCGCGTGACGCCTGCGTTGTTGACGAGCACATCAAGCGTGCCCCAGGCGTCGAGCACGCCCTGCACGGCCTGCGCCGCGTGCTCGCCCGAGGCAGCATCGCCCTGGAAGACGAGCACCTCGGCGCCCTTTTGTTCGAGCGCCTGCTTAAGGGTTTCGGCTTCTTCGGTAGAGGAGCGGTAGGTAAAGGCCACACGCGCCCCGGCCCCAGCCAGAGCCTCGACGATGGCCCGCCCGATGCCGCGTGTGCCGCCCGTGACGAGCGCGTTCTTGCCGGAAATATCAAGCTTCATTCAATTGTGGATTGCGGAATTCGGATTGCGGATTGGAGGTCTCTAGAGAACAATCCAAAATCGCAAATCCAAAATCCAAAATGGATCGCTCTTGCTTACGCCGGTACATCCATCGCCGCTGCCTCATCGGCGGTGCCCACCGTGGCCGTGGCGACATCGCGTCCGAGCGTGCGACGGGCGAGGCCGCTAAGGATGTTGCCCGCTCCCACCTCGACGAAGCGTTCGGCGCCGTTGGCCTGCATGGCGCGGAGCGTCTGTGCCCAGCGGACGGGCGCCATGAGCTGTTCGAGGAGGCGGGCGCGGATCTCCTCCGGGTCGGTCGATGGGGCGGCGGTGACGTTGAGGTAGACAGGGCAGCGTGGAGCCCTGAGATCAAGGTGCGCCAGGGCCTCGGCCAGGCCGTCGCGGGCGTGCGCCATGAGGGGCGAATGGAAGGCGCCGCTGACCGGCAGGGCCACCACTTTCCGTGCGCCACGCGCTTTCAGCAGGGTCATCGCGCGCTCCACCGCGTCCACATCGCCCGAGATGACGACCTGCCCCGGCGCGTTGAAGTTGGCGGGCTGCACGAGGCTGCCGGGCGCTTCGGAGGCTTCGAGGCAAGCTTCCTCCACCACGTCGTCGTCGGCCCCGAGGGCGGCGGCCATGGCGCCGGGGCGCTGCTCGCCGGCCTCGGCCATGAGTCGCCCCCGCAGCCGCACCACTGCCAACCCTTCGGCAAAGTTGAGGGCGCCGGCAGCGGCGAGGGCGCTGTACTCACCCAGGCTGTGACCGGCCGACATGCCGGGCCGTATCCCCTGCTCCTCCAGCACGGCAACGGCGGCGAGGCTATGGACGTAAAGGGCGGGCTGCGTCACATCGGTCTGCTTGAGCGCCTCGGCCTCCGCCGCCTCATCACCGCCTGCCCCGAACATTCTTTCCGTCAGGGAAAAGCCAAGATGGGCGTCGGCCTCGTCGAAGACGCGCCGCGCCTCGTCGAATTGCTTGTACAGATCCCGCCCCATCCCGACGAACTGCGACCCCTGACCGGGAAAGAGAAAAGCGACTTTCATAGTTTATCGGTTGTCGGTTTGCCGGTTTTCGGTTTCTCTGAGAGAACGGGAAACTGTGAACCGGAAACCGGAAACTATTCAGCGGCGACCAGCACTTCCTCTTGCTCGGCGGGGACGGCCATGGTGCTGCCGTCGTAGGCCCATTTCACGTAAGCTGCGCCCCAGGTGAAACCGCCTCCGAAAGCCGCCAGCACGAGGTTGTCGCCGCGCCGGAAGTCGCCTTCCCAGTCGTAGAGGCAGAGGGGGATGGTGGCAGCAGTGGTGTTGCCGTAGCGCTCAATGTTGAGCGTCACCTTCTCCATGGTGATGCCCATGCGGCGGGCGGTGGCATCGATGATACGCTGGTTGGCCTGATGCGGGATGAGGTAGTGCACGTCTTCGCCACTGAGGCCATTGCGTTCCATGATGGTGCCGGCCACGCCGGCCATGCCTTCTACAGCGAATTTGAAGACGGCGCGGCCCTCCTGATGGAGATAATGCAGCCGCTTGTCGAGCGTCTCGTGCGAGGACGGATTGAGGCTGCCGCCGCCTTTCATGCACAGCATGTCCCAGTTGCTGCCGTCGGTGTGCAGGACGGTGTCGAGAATGCCGTTGCCCGCCACGTCGGCTTCCAGCAGCACCGCCCCGGCACCGTCGCCGAAGAGGACACAGGTGTTGCGGTCGGTGTAATCGACGATGCTGCTCATCTTGTCGGCGCCGATGACGAGCACCTTGTCGTACCGGCCACTCTCGATAAAGCGAGCCCCCGTGGAGAGGGCAAACAGGAAACCGCTGCACGCGGCGGAGAGGTCGAAGCCCCAGGCGTTCGTCGCGCCGATTTGGGCCTGAACGAGGCAGGCCGTGGCGGGGAAGAACATATCCGGCGTCACGGTGGCGACGATGATCACGTCGATCTCCTCAGCACCGATGCCGCGCTTCCGCAAGACCTCCCGTGCCGCCTCCGTTGCCATGAAAGAGGTCGCCTTGTCTTCATCCCGGAGGATGCGGCGCTCGCGGATGCCGGTGCGGCTGCGGATCCACTCGTCGTTCGTATCGACCATCTGCTCCAGGTCCGCATTGGTCAGGCGGTCCTCCGGCAGAAAGTGTCCGACGGCAGTGATGGCTGCGTGCAACATGGTAGCAGGTCCCGTTTTATGCGTACTTGGTGCGCTCGCTGTCGTGCTTTGTTCTTCGGTTTGCGAGGCTTAACCCTGCGGAGCGAACAACTACCCGGCGAGGGCTTCGGCGATGGCGCCGGCCACGTTCTGCTCGACGACTTCAGCGGCGGCTTCAATCATGCGCTCGATGGCGCGGGCCGTGGAGCCGCCGTGGCCGATGAGCACGTTGCCAGCGACGCCCAGCAGGGGCACCCCCCCGTATTCCTCATAGTCGAAATGGCGCCGCACGCCCCGCACCACCCGATCGACGGTTTGCTGCTCCTCCGCGTCAAGCTGCTGCCGCTCGAACTCCTGGTTCACGAAATGGGGCAGCACAGTCGCCATGCTCTCCCCGAGCTTCAGGATGACGTTGCCCACGAAGCCATCGCACACCACCACATCGACTGCGTGGTGAAACACGTCGCGACCCTCCACGTTGCCGCGAAAATGGAGGCCGGGCGTCTGACGCAGCAGCTCGAAAGTAGCCTTCACCTGGTCGTTGCCCTTCCCCGGCTCCTCGCCGATGTTGAGCAGGCCAATGCTAGGGTTCTCGTGCTTGAAGATACTGCGAGCGTAGATGCTGCCCATCTGGGCGAACTGCACTAGGTGCTCCGGCTTGCAATCGACGTTAGTGCCCACGTCGATGACAATGCAATGGCCGAGGACGGTGGGGAAGAAGCCGATGACTGAAGGCCGCGCCACCCCCGGCAGCCGGCCCAGAATAAACAGCGCCCCCGCCATGACGGCCCCCGTGCTGCCCGCGCTGACGAAGGCGTCAGCCTCGCCCTGCTTGTGCGCCTCCAGGCCCAGGCAGATCGACGAGCGCTTCTTGCTCTTCACGGCGGCCGCCGGCGCCTCGCCCATTTCGATGATTTCCGGGGCCTCAACTACGCGGATCGGAAGGGCGTCGGCCTCGGGGTGCCGGGCGAGTTCGTCGCGCAGGCGGGCTTCCGGACCGAAGAGCAACACATGCAGCGCGCCCTCCGCTGCCCGCACCGCCTGCACCGTCCCATCGACCACCACGGCCGGGGCGTCGTCGCCCCCCATCCCGTCCACGGCGATTCGTACTGGCATATCGGAAAGGGCTATCGCGTGCGAGAAGAATAGGCCGGCTCAAGATACGAAGGCCACCCCATAAAAAAACGATGCACGCTCCGCCTGCCGACACCCGTCCGTGCCCTGGCATTTGAAACGTGCATGGTTAAAAAGGGTGAGGCCCACGGCGGGCGCTTCAACGATAATGATAAGGCGCGGGCGCGTCAAAATTCCTCGCGCTCTACGATCTGGCGGCCCCGGTAATGGCCACAGCTGGGGCAGGCCCGGTGCAACATCTTCGTGTTGCCGCAGGTGGGGCACTCCATGGTGTCGGGCTTCTTCAGGCTGCTGTAGTATTTCGCCCGCCGCTGCGACGTGCGCGCCTTCGAATGTTTTCTCTTCGGATGGGCCATGATGGTGAACCTTTGTTTTCTGGGTTTCGGGTCTCGGGGTCAAGATCACCAGGGATCTGCCAACCCGAATCCCTTTTTAGTTTTTGTCTTCGGCTTTGAGCTTGCGCAGGGCTTCCCAGCGCGGGTCGATGCTTTCCTCTTCGCCCTCGTCGCCAAAGCGCGTAGGAAGATCTTCGTCCTCGGCGCCGGGAGCCACGCGCCGCACCGGCAGGGCCAGCAGCAGGGTGTCCCGCACCGCGTCGGTCAGGTCAATCTCCTGGTCGGAGGGCAACAACTCGCGCACCTCCTCAAACTCATCGTCACTCTCCCTGACAAAGTCGGGCGGGACGAAGAGGAGGCTGTACGACCCTTCGATTGGCTGATCGAAGAGGACGAGCGTGCGGTCGCATTCGAGTGTAGCCGTGGCGCGGGCCTGGAGCATCACCAGAATACGCTCACGGTGCACATCGAGCCGCGCCGTCACCTGAATGTCCTTAAAGGCTTCCGGGTCCAGTTCCACCGCCTCAGCTGAAGGCTGCAAAACGATTTCGTGAAGGCCCGCTTTGAGCGGGGCAATCTCGATACGAACCATGTTTCCTCCCGTCACGAAAACAGTCGGCTCAGGAGCCGACCGCTTCTCAAGTCATCTTCTAACAGACGGATAAAAACCGCAATGGAGGGCGTGTAGTTCCTCCGATCCTCTCCCGAAAAGCGGGTTGCACGCTGAAAACCCTGTGAAGGTGGCCGGGCGGAGGTCTCGTCCGGGCGTCGCGGCCTCGAGAACCAACCTCCTCAGGGTTCGGGATGCACGGACAAATTTTAAGTGTGAAATCCCCGCCGATGCGCTTGATGTTCTAGCCCATTTTGATTACCATAAACGCGGCAACATTTTGATAACATGACAGGCGTCAAAGACGGCCTGTTTTGCTTTTCGCACGGCCTCAACGTGCCCCCGCACTTGAGGCTTTGGCGTGCTAACACGAGATGGCGTTTTGAAGGGGTAGCGGCGCGAACGAGGCGTGCCAAGCACCTTCCCTGCGTACACGGCCTGCGAGTGTGGGTAACTTGTTGATAACTCAACAGCACCCCCTCTGAGGGCCGTGACCGCGTTTTACGAACTTGTAACCTGAAAAGGAAGGTGTGTAAAACGCTTCCCTCCTTTTCCGCAAGTTCAACTTTTACGGCTACTTAGCGGCTGTTATTTATGTGTTGACAACCTGTGCGTAAAGCGCCTCCCCACGTGTCTTTACGCGGCGTCAGCGGCTACTCAATCAAGGTCGGTTTTGACACGGTTGTTGATAACTGGTGCATATGTCCATGGCAAACGCGCTACGAGGCGGTCCTCCCTGCTCCATCACGCTACGTTGCCCTTCGCTTGTGTAGCCCGTATTCCCTAACCAAGAACGCTCTGCGTGAGGCAGAGATCAGCGAGAGCGCGGCTCAGGCCGGTTTAAAGAATGGAGCAATCGCCCGAAGCCATCTGGAACGATTGTCTCGATATCATTCGAGACAATATCAGTAGGCAAAGTTTCAAGACCTGGTTCAAACCTTTAAAGGCCGTCAGTTTAGAGGAAGACGAGCACCTCATGAAACTGACGGTGCAGCTTCCGAGCCGGTTCTATTACGAGTGGCTGGAAGAGCATTATTTCGCCCTGCTGCGCAAGACGATTACGAAGGTGCTGGGACCGCAGGGCCGCCTCTTCTACGAGATCGTCATCGAGAAGGACGACGTCGAGCGCGGCCACGAGGGCGTTTCGATGCACCTGCCTGCCCGCCAGCCGGATAACGAGCCCCTGGCTGCGCCGCCTCCTCCCTCCCCTTCGCCGCCTGCCAACGCGCCGTCGCCTGGCTCCCCTGTTGCATCGAGCCCCCCGCCGTCTCGCCAGCCACCGTACCCGGGACGCCCTGCGCCGCACCGGCCCGGCGCCGCGCCGATGGTTGCCAACCCGTTCGTCATCCCCGGCATCCAGAAGGCGCAGTTCGACAGCCAGCTCAACCCCAGCTACACCTTCGAACGCTTCATCGAAGGGGACTGCAACCGACTCGCGCGCAGCGCCTCCCTGGCCATCGGGCAGCAGCCCGGCGCCACCAGCTTCAACCCGTTCCTCATCTATGGCGGGGTAGGGCTGGGCAAGACACACCTGATCCAGGCCATCGGCAACTACGCCCAGGCCAACCGCAAGGCCGAGACCGTCCTCTACGTTTCCAGCGAGCGGTTCACCAACGAGTTCGTCCAGTCGATCCAGCACAACCGCACCAGCGACTTCTCCCTCTTCTACCGGCAGATCGACCTACTCATCGTGGACGATGTGCAGTTTTTCGGGGGGAAAGAGAAGACACAAGAGGAGTTCTTCCACATTTTCAACGCGCTCCACCAGAGCGGGAAGCAGATCGTCCTGAGTGCCGACCGGCCGCCGCGCGAGATTCAAGGCATCGAGGAGCGCCTGCTTTCCCGCTTCCAATGGGGACTCTCGGCGGACGTGCAACAGCCCGAGTTGGAAACGCGCATCGCCATCCTGCAACGCCGCGCCGAGGACGACGGCATCGTGATCCAGCAGGACGTGGTGGAGTTCATCGCGCACAACATTAAGAGCAACATCCGCGAGTTGGAGGGCGCACTCATCCGGCTGCTGGCCCACGCCACGCTCCACAAGCGCGAGATCGAGCTGCCCCTGGCGAAGGAGGTGCTGCGCGACCTCATCAAGGACACGCGCGTCAACCTCACCATCGAGGAGATCCAGCGGATCGTCTGCGAGTATTTTAATATCCCCGAGGACCTGGTGCGCGCCAAGACGCGCAAGCGCGAGGTGGTGCAGGCGCGGCAGGTAGCCATGTTCTTCAGCAAGCAGCTTACCCAGCATTCCCTCAAAACCATCGGCCTGCACTTCGGCGGGCGCGACCACTCGACGGTCATCCACGCCAACCAGACCGTGGAGAACCATCTGGAGACCGACCCCACTTTCCGCGAGATGATTGACGAGATACGACACAAGATTGAGCTTCGGAGCCGGTAAAAAGCGCGTTGTCGATTGGCCGGTTGTCGATTAGCGATTCGCATTCTGAAAGAGAAACCGGCAACCGGTAACCGACAAGCGGCAAGCCCTTAAAGTTTGAGTGGATCTAGCCGAGGCTTTTTTTGTATCCTTAGGACCCGCCATTTCACCTTTTGCTAGGAAGAGCTATGAAGTTTACTGCATCGAGTGCCCAGCTCCGCGAGGCCCTCACGACGGTGGCCGGCGCCGTCCCGTCGAAGAGCACGCTGCCCATCCTCGAATGCATTTTGTTCGAGCGTGACGAGGACCGGTTGCGCCTGAGCGCCACCGACCTTGAGATTTCCATCGTGAAGCACCTGCCGGTCCAGTTTGAGAGCAACGGCACCGATAGCGCGCGCGGCAACCGTGTGGCCGTCCCCGCCCGCCGCCTTCTCGACACCCTCCGCGCTCTGCCCGACCTCCCCATCCGTTTCGCCTCGGACGACGAGTTCGCGGTCACACTGGACACGGACCAGGGGCATTACAAGATGATCGGGCACGACGGCGCCGACTATCCGGCCCTGCCCGAACTCTCCGGCGGAGAGAAGATTGAGGCGGATGCGCCGCTCCTGCGGCGGGCCATCCAGAAGACCAGCTTTGCTGTGAGCAGAGATGCCTTGCGGCCCGCCATGATGGGCATCTACTTCCAGATCCACCAGGACCAGGGCCGCGCCGTGGCGACCGACGGGCACCGCCTCGTCAAGCTCACCCTCGGCCAGATGACCAGCGCCCAGCCACTGGATTTCATCGTGCCCGAGAAAGCCCTTGCCCTGGCCGGGCGCGTGGCGGCCGATGAAGAAGAATGTGCCATCACGGTGGATGGCGGCTATGTGGCTTTCAACTTCGGTGAGGCACGCGTGCTGGCCCGCCTCATCGACGAGGCCTACCCTAACTACGAGGCCGTCATCCCCGACGAGAACGACCGCCGGCTGTCGGTAGGGCGCGATGCGATGCTGGCCGCCGTAAAGCGCGTTGGGCTCTACTCCTCCAGCATGACCAACCAGATCCGCCTTTCCATCGAGAAGGACAAGCTGGAGATTTCCGCCGAGGACATCGAGCGCAGCAGCGAAGCCCGCGAGACG
>JAHEMB010000104.1 GCA_024643915.1 Rhodothermaceae bacterium
GGGGCTCCTCCAACCTGTACCCCCTCTACGGCATCAAGCTCGATCATCGCCGACGGCTCGTCTATGAAGGGGAGCCGAAGGAATTGATTAAGCTCCATCCCGACGTGCACGGCTGGGAGCGGTTCGGGCAGGACCACCGGGGCACCATCGATCCGTTCATGGAAGGGGCCTGGGTGACCAAACATGCCGGGAAATACTACCTGCAATACGGTGCGCCCGGCACCGAGTACAATGTGTACGCCAACGGCACCTACGTGGGCGACGACCCCCTCGGGCCGTTTACCTACGCGCCCTACAACCCTGTCTCTTACAAGCCGGGGGGCTTCGTGACCGGTGCCGGGCACGGCAACACGTTTCAGGATACGTACGGCAACTACTGGAATACAGGGACGCCCTGGATCGGCGTCAACTGGACGTTCGAACGGCGCATTGCTATGTTTCCGACCGGCTTTGATGCGGACGGGCAGATGTTTGCCAACACACGGTTCGGGGATTTCCCGCACTACGCGCCCACGGAAGCCTGGTCGGACAAGGATGCCCTTTTTACCGGATGGATGCTGCTCTCGTACCGCAAGCCCGTCGTGGCTTCATCGGTGCGCGATACCTTTTACGTCGAGAACGTCGTCGATGAGAACCCGCGCACCTTCTGGGTGGCCGAGACGAGCGCGCCCGGTGAGGGGCTGACGATTGACTTGCTGCAACCCTATGACGTGAAGGCCCTCCAGGTCAACTTCACCGACTACCAATCCGACATCTTTGCCAGCGATTCGACCGTCTACACGCAGTTCCGCCTCGAGGGATCGCTTGAGGGCGACCGCTGGTTTCCCCTCGCCGACCTCACCGGGGAAAAGCGTGACCGCCCCAACGCCTACATCGAACTGCCCGAGCCGAAGCGGGCACGTTATGTCCGATACGAACACGGCTACGTGGCGTCGCCGCACCTGGCCATCAGCGACCTGCGCGTCTTCGGCAACGGCGCCGGCTCGCCGCCTCCGACGCCCGCCGGCTTCGCCGTGCAGCGGGACGCGGACCCGCGCAACGCATTTGTCACCTGGGAGCCCGTGCCCGGCGCTGTGGGCTACAACATTCTCTGGGGCATCGCCGCAGACAAGCTGTACCTGACCTACCAGGTTTTCGATGACGCAGGCAGCCGCCTCGAAGTGCGCGCCCTCAACGTGGGGCAGGACTATTATTTCGCCATCGAAGCCTTCAACGAGGAGGGCGTTTCGGCGCGGAGTGACGTGATCCACATCGAGTGAACGGAGACCGAAGCCACACCTAAAAACGCTGGAACCGCGTCCGGCGGGGGGCGTTGGCGGGGGGCCTTCGGGCAAGAAAACAGCGGTGCGGGGTGCGTTACTGGGCCGCATTCGGCACGATTCGTCCAGCCCTTAACGAAGGAGGTGATCCTATGTCTGATATGCAGAAGGGAGCCTCTGGAGCAGCCTGCTAGCAACAGCTTGCCGGGCTCCCGGACAGCTTACGAGGCCTCGCCTGTTTCCACGGGCGGGGCCTTTTTGTTAAAGCGCCACGCGCACGCCTGCGCTGAAGAGGCGGCCCAGGAAGGGCGCGGCGGTGAACTCACGCACGGGGGTGTCGAACAGGTTGGTCGCCTGGGCAGATACGCGCACCTGCGGGGTCGCCTGATAGCCCACGCCTACATCCAGGGTGGCCCTGCCCGCCAGGGGACCGTAGTTCCACGCATCGGCGCCCCGCGCATCGGCCGCCACCGGCACGCCCCCGTAGACGAGGTCTTGCGTCCGAGCTGCGATCTGAAAACCGGAGAAGGAATCGTACGCTGCCACCCAGCGGAGGAAGGCCGTGCCGAAGAAGCGCTCGCCGTGATAGTCGAGGGCGAGCGACGCCTTGTGGCGCGGGGCGTTGACGAGGTGATCGAACTGGTCGACCACGCCGTCGCCGTTGCGGTCGTTCGTCGCCAGGTTGTCCGCGTCGGTGCCGATCTCGAAGAACGAGTAGGTGGCCGTCGCCGAGAGGTTGGCTTTGAGGAGGTAGGCCAGCCCGAGGTCGGCGCCGTAGGTGGTGAAGGTGCCCAAGTTGACGTAGGAGAGGACGATGCCGCCCGTGTCTTGCAAGGTCCCAACGGGTCGGTCTCCCCGGTGTGTCACGCGCGTCCAGCCGGCCAGGTCAGCCGAGGGCCGCCGGGAGATTTCCGTTAGGGGACTCATCAGATCCTCGGTACGGTTAACGAACCCATTGACGTCGATCCGCAGACGGTTGGCGAGGTGCTGCCCCCGGTAGCCGACCTCAAACGTCCGGCTCTTCTCTACCCGCAACGCAGGGATCGCCGTCCCGTCTTCCAGGGTGAAGCCCTCTGCGTTGCCCAGGATGAGGCCGCCGAGGAGCCGCCCGTACCGGTTCAGGATGGTCGGCATGGCGACCCCCCGGCTGTAGGTTAAGCGCCACGTGCCGCGCTCGCCGATCTTCAGCAGCGCCACCTTCGGGAGCGTATTGAAGCCGTAAGCCTCATGATGATGCACGCGAAAGGCGAAGACGGCACGGAGGCCCGCCGGCAGGTCGCGGAGGAGCTGTCCGTAGCCACCTATCTGGTTGATCGAGAGGTCTGCGCCCGCCTCTTGATCGAGCAGATACGTGCCGTGGCTGTCAGCCCGGTCGCGCTGTGCCTGCACGCCCGCGATGACCTCGAAGCCGCCCAAGTCGTCGCGGACCTGCGCCTCCGCATTCCACCGCCGCGAGTCGTCCATGAGGAGGGCCCCGTTGATGAGGGACAGTATCTCCGCTTCGGATTCAGTCGCCCCCGCATCAAGGGCACGGTAATAGTTCTTCGTCCTTTGGTTCAGGGCGAAGGTGTCGTCGGTGCTGCTGCGGGTGTAGTAGACCTGCCCGAAAAACTTCGGACGGACGAAGCGGGCCTGGAAGATGTGGAGGCGCCAGTCGATGACCTGGGTGCGCCCTACGCTGGTGGGGGCGAGGTAGGTGCTGTTCGATCCGCCGTAGTTCAGGATGAGGTCGGTGTCCAGCGAGGGGCTGAAGTAAAGCGCCGCACTCCCCTTGATGAATTCGGTGTCGGGATCGAGCCTGTATTCGGGATAGCCCTCGTTGCCGGGGAGGCCGTCCCGGTCGAGATACACCGAGTCGGAGAAGGCGAACTCCTCGGCGCGGGCGTAATCGACGTTGGCCTTGAAGGCGAACCGTTCGCCAAGAGGCTGCGCGTGCCGTGCGCTCGCAGCGAAGGTCCGTTGACTGCCCGCTCGCACGTTGAAAATGGTGCCCTGTGAGGTCCGTGGATCCTTGGTGAGGGTGTGGACGAGGCCGTTCTGCGCGTCCGGGCCGAAAAGCGCGCCGCCGGGGCCAAGCACGATCTCCTGCCGTGCGATGTCTTCGGCGCTGACCGTGCCGAGCGGGCCAAAGGGCAGCCCGGAGGCGACGAGGCTAGCCCGGCGCCCGTCTGTCGCGTGCAAGATTCTTGCATTGAAAGGGCTGTTGAAGCCGCGCACATTAAGGGCGTGGGTAGCGATGCCTGCGCGGAAATAATCGACGCCCTTTAGACGCGCCAACAGCTCGCTGGGATGGTAGGAAGGGAGGAACTGCACGTCGTCGGCGGTGAGGAGGCCCATCGTGGCAGGCGCCTCGGTCAACTTCTCGGGCCGGAGCGCGCCGGATACGACGATCTCTTCATAGAGGGGCAGGGCGCCCCGCATCGCCACGTCCACCGTCAGGGTGTCGCCGTCGGTGACGGTGATCGGGGTGGTGACGGTATTGAAGTCGATAAACGAGACGGTGAGGGTGTAATTGCCCAGGGGGATATCCGTCAGCGCATAGGTGCCGTCCTCTTCCGTGATGGTGGCGTTGAGCGTACCAGCCAAAAGGACGTTGGCACCCGAGAGGCCCTTGCCCGTCGCCCGGTCGGTAATAGTGCCCTGCACGACGCCCTGGGCCAGGACTGCGGCCGGTCCCGTCATCCACACGAGCAAACAAATGAGCAGACGTTTCACGGACGAGGTGCAATCGAGAAGAAAAGAGGGAAGGGACGACGGGCTCCTCGCAACGACAGGGTGGATCAATAAAACAAGCTATCCGTCGTCTTCTTAGCCTCGTCGTAGGTGGCCGGGGCGGCGCCGTTGGCGCCCTCGCGCATCGCCCGGTAGAAATCCTCGTCGTAGGTGCGGGTGCGGACGACGATGGGCATGGGCACGGCATGGCCGAGGATGAGCGCCTGCTGCTTCGAGTCGAGCGAGGCGAGCACCTGGCGAAGGCCGGAGGCGTTGGAGGTGCCTACGAGCGCCGCGCCGATGTCTTTCTCGTCGTTGAGTTGGGCGACGATCTTGGTGCCGATCTGGCTCAGCACCTCCTCATCAATGGCGCTGGGGCGCTGGTCCACCACCAGAAGCGAAACGAAAAACTTGCGCATCTCGCGGGCGATCTTGCCGAAGGGTGTCTCGTGTGCGATACCGGGCGCAAGGAATTTGTGCGCCTCTTCGATGGTGATGATGAGGGGCTGGGGCCGGTCGGCGGGGTTCTGCGACTGGAGGTACTGTGTCGTCTTTTCCTCGTACTTCTCCCGTAGCCGCCGGGTGATGACGTTCGCCACGAGCAGGTAGACGCGCAGGTCGTCGTACTTGCCGAACTCGAAGACGACCGACTTGCCGCTTTCGAGCGTCTCCATGAGGGCCTCGATCACGTCGTATTGCCCGCGCGAGGATTCGGTCTTGAAGAAGTCGTAGCCCAAATACTGCTTGAGCTTCCGTTGCAGCGCGCCGATGGCCATCTCGTGCGCCCCACATTCCTCGGCGATCTGCTTCAGGCGCTCGCCGTCGGCATCCAGGAGGGTCGTCAGCCAGCGGTTGCCGTAACGGCTCTGGAGGGAGAAGGTGCTCTCGGCGGCGGTGGCCGTCAGGTTAAGCGTGTCGCGGAGGGGCAAGATGTCGCCGGGCTCGATCTGGTCGGCGTAGAGGTACACGTCATGGTCGGGCGAAACGCCGCGTTTGCGCGTGCCCTTCGGATCGAGCGAGAAGATGGAGACGCGTCCGGGGAAGAGTTTCTTGAGGCCGAGGACGGCCTGCTCGCTGCCTTCCTGCCGCGCGTTCCACCCGTACTCCGAGTGCATGTCGAAGATGAGGTTGACGGCCCGGCCCGTCTTGATCGTGCCGCACAGCAGGAGGCGCGTGAGAAACGTCTTGCCCGTGCCTGTCTTTCCGAAAACGGCATTGGAGCGCTCGACGAACCGTTCGAGGTCGACGCAGACGGGGATTTCGTCCATGCCGAGCGGTTCGCCCACGTTGAAGAAGCGGGCGCCGCCGTCGTTGGCCTCGTGTCCGAAAACCCGCCCCACATCCTCCTCGGTCGCTTTGGCTACGAGGGAGAAATGCGTGGGGATAGTCTTGACCGAGCGGGGCGCCTCGTCACTCAATTCCTGGTGCCGCCGGTTCGCCATCATCAGCATCGGCTTGAGCGAGACGGTGGCGTAGGTGCCCGAGCCCTGTAACACGCGCCGCAGCAATTCATCCTCGCGTGAGGGAGGGTGCAGCAGGATGTTCTCGTTGGCGGCGTCGATGGTCACGTCGGTGATCATCGAGAAAAAGTCGAACTGATCGCCCTGGATGACGACGAACGTGCCGGCGACGACGTCCTCAATGGACTCGGCCGCGTCCAGCTTCATCTCGACGCCCTTGTTGAGCGAGCCGTGCGTGATGACGCCGATCTTGTCGGGCCGGTCATTCGGATTCGTGAGGGGCATTACGTATGGACGTGTGGAGGTCTGGACGTGTGGACGTGGGGAAAGATAAAGAAAGTCACGTCCATACGTTCAAACGTTCATACGTCCACACATTCTCATTCCTCGCCGATGGCATCGACGGCTTTCTCGGTCAGCAGGCCGGCGACGACGATGAAGATGACCTCGCCGAGGATGCCGAAGAGGAAACGGCGGACGAAGAGCTTGATGGCTTTGGGGAGGAGGAGAAAACCGAAGACGGCGCCGAAGAAGCCGAGGAGCCACTTGACGATGGGGTCACTCCAGTCGGGTTCAGGCAAGTTGGAGGTGTTCATGCTAAAGGCAGGTTTTTAGATGCTAGGTTGGGTACGTCCCGCTCAAAAAACGAACGATGCCTGTCTTTGTGCAAGCGCCCACCCTCGAACCGGCATAACGTTCTGGCAACTTCTGGAACTGCTGAAACGAGGAGTCGAAGAAACGAGGAATCGACGAGAGCCATTCGTCACCCTCGTCGATTCTTCGTCTCGTCGATTCCTCGATTCGTTCAGCCCTGCTGAACGGCAAGCTGCCCGCAGGCGGCGTCGATGTCTTGCCCCCGGCTGCGGCGCACGGTAACGGTGACGCCACGCCCAACGAGGATCTTGATGAACCGGTTGAGCTGGGCCTCGCCCGTCCGCGAGAAGCCCAGGCCCTCGACCGGGTTGTACATGATCAGGTTGACTTTGCTCGGCGCCCATTCGACCACGTCGGCCAGGCGACGGGCGTCTTCCTCCGTATCGTTGACGCCCTGGAACATGCAGTATTCGTACGTGATGCCGCGCCCTGTCTGCGACGTGTAATGCTGGATCGCGTCCTTAAGCGCCGTCAGGTCGGTGGCGGCGGCGCGGTTGACGGGCATGATGGCGCTGCGCTTGGCGTCGGTGGGAGCGTGAAGGCTGACGGCAAGGTTGAAGCGCGTGCCGTCGTCGGCGAGCTGCCGGATGCGGCGGGCCAGGCCGACGGTAGAGACGGTGATGCGGCGCGTCGCCAGATCCAGCCCGTCGTCGTCCGTCATCAAGTCGATGCTCTGGAGGACGTTGTCGTAGTTGAGGAGCGGCTCGCCCATACCCATGAAGACGACGTTGGTGAGGCCGCGCCCGTAACGCTCCTCGGCGAGGGCGTTCATGTAAAACGCCTGGTCGTAGATCTCACCGGCTGTCAGATTTTGCCGGAAGCCCATCAAGCCCGTAGCGCAGAACGAGCAGCCCATCGCGCAGCCCACCTGGCTGGAGACGCACACCGTCAGCCGCCGCGCCTTGCCCATCGGGTCGAAGTCGGGGATGAGGACGGTTTCGATCTGCCGCCCGGATTCGAGGGTGAAGAGGGCCTTGGCCGTCTGGTCCGAAGCGGTTTGCAGCGTGGCGAGTTCGAGTGAGGAGATGCGCGCCGCCCCGGCCAGCGTCTCGCGGAACGCGCGGGGCAGGTCCGTCATGTCGTCGAAAGACGTCGCGCCCTTGCCGAAGAGCCACTTGAAAAGCTGCCGTCCCCGGTAGGCCGGCTGGCCCAATCGTCCGGCAAAGGCCTCCAGGTCCGCGCGACCCATCGCCTTCAGGTCGGCAAGCGCGGTTCCACTCTGTGTCGTCGAAGTCTCCATAAGAAAACTTTAACGCACAGACGCCGGGCGGTGTTTTTCAGGAGTGCAAGGTGGCGGTCAATCTCGCATGAATAGCGGCTGCTGGAGGATAGGTCGCTCGCTGGATAGCAGATGGAGAATAGCGGAAGGCCCGGGCAATCGCATCCCCTCCTTCAATCTCCTCCATCTTCTATCTTCCATCTTCTTGTCTCCATCCTCCATCAGTACTCCGCTGCCTGCCCGGCCACGGGGACGGAGGTATGAAGCTGCACGATCTGCCACCGCCCATCGCGTTTTTCTAGGACGCCCGTCACCCGGATGTCTTCGAGACTGACGGGATTCTTCTGCGCAAGCAGAAACAGGTCAAAGCGCTGCGTGAACCATGCCACGTTGCCCGATTCGGCCACCCCTATGGTTTGCTCATCGACGTTGTATTCAACGTTCTCAAACGAGGCAAACTGCTGCTCACGGGCCTCGCGGAAGGCGTCGAAGCCGATGATGTACTCGGCGGTGTCCGTGCCGATAATAATCATCTCCGGGTCGTTGGCGACGAGCGCGTCGAACGTGTCCATGTTTTCGTCCTCCCACATCCGCCCGAACCGTCGCAAGGCCTCGGCGACTTCGCGCTCGGCGGCGGATTTGTTTTGCGCGCTCATGCCCTCCGCAGCGGGCGGTGGGAGGGTGGGGGTGGGGGTGGTCTGAGACGCGGCGCAGCCGGCAAGCAGGGCGGCGCTCACGAAAAACAGTAAGGCGTTTCGCATGGGGGTACCTCCGGTTCTTTCGATGATCCAGGGGATTATCCCAACATAGCCGCGCGCCCACCAGGGTGCCAGCCATATGCCCTAACTTTCTTGTGAAATGGTGCAGGCGAGCTTGAGGAGCGGAAAGAACCTCTTGGGCTTGCCTTAGCGCCCCGCGAAGAGGGGACGCCGTACGGTGACGACGGCGAGGGCGAGCAGGCCAAGGGCCAGGCCGAGGCTCACGAGGAGGCAGACGCCGAGCGGGGCCGTCGTTACGGGGGCAACCTCGGGCCAGTAGAGGGCCTGCCGCAGGGCGCTAACGGCGTAAGAAACGGGGTTGAGCGCGATGGCCCACCGCAGCACCGCCGGCGCGCCTTCGGCGGGAAAAAA
>JAHEMB010000105.1 GCA_024643915.1 Rhodothermaceae bacterium
TGCCCGACCGCTGTGGGGCTTCAAGGCGTTCTATGATCAAGACGGCGCGCTCGTCGTCCGCCTCCGCCGCCCGCCTGCTGTGCGCGCGGACGATCCGCTGCGGGGCCTCAAGGTGATGGTGGATGCGGGCCACCCGCCCGGCGGCGCCATCGGCCCGACGGGGCTGACGGAGGCCGAGGCCAACCTCGCCATCGCCGGACGCCTGGCTGAGATGCTGCGCGCTCGGGGCGCCGAGGTGGTGATGTCGCGCACCTCCGCCGCCCCCCTCGAAAACGCCACCGACGCGGCCGACGAACTGTGGGCACGTGTGGATCTGGCCGTGGCGACGAACGCCTACCTGCTCGTCTCCGTCCACAACAACGCCTTCCCCGACGGTGTTAACCCGTTCGCGCGCTACGGCACCGAGACATATTATTTCCACCCCTTCGCCGCCGGCCTCGCCCGCGCCCTGGTGGAGGAGATTGCCGGGGTGACGGGCCTGCCGAACCTGGGCGCGAAGCAGCGCAGCCTGGCCCTCGTCCGCCCCACCTGGATGCCCTCGACCCTCACCGAATCGCTCTTTATGATGTTTCCGCAGCAGGAAGCCGCGCTCCGCGATCCGGCCTTCCTCGACCGCCTCGCCGCCGCCCACCTGCGCGGCATCGAAGCCTTCGTCCGCGCCCGGCTCTGACGAAGTGCGGATTTACTTCGTCAGTCGGGCTTCGCCCTCGTGTCGGATTTCGGGTTTCCAGGGTTTCCATAAAAAAGGCGGTGCCTCTGCGAAGCACCGCCCTCATCCATCCACCATTTTCTATCCGCTATCTTCCATTCGGCCGCCATTTGATGTTGCAGCCCATCGCCGGGTGCTGGGGCCTCGCTACCTCCCCCTCGTCGAGGAGTTGATCGAGGGCCTGGCGCAATTCCTCGCCGGTGGCGCGGCCCTGGCCGGGGCGCGTCGCGTCCATCCGGCCCCGGTAAGCCAGACACCGGTCGGCATCGAAGACGAAGAAGTCGGGGGTACAGACGGCGTGGTAGGCCCGCGCCACGTCCTGCGTCTCGTCGAAGAGATAGGGGAAAGGATAGACTTTCTCGCGGGCGCGCCGGGCGAGGGCGGCGGGCGCGTCGGCGGGGTACCGCTCGGGATCGTTCGAGCAGATGGCGACGACCTGAACGCCGCGCGCCTGGTAGACCCGTGCCGTCTCCAAAAGGGCCTCCTCCACGTGCTTCGCGTAGGGACAGTGGTTGCACGTGAAGACGACCACCAGGGCCTGCGCCCCGGCAAAATCGTCGAGCGAACGGGTCTCCGCCTCCCGATCATCCACCTCCGGATTGACGCAGGCCAGTTCGAAGGCCGGCGCCTGCGTCCCCAAATCAAGCATTTCAGAATAGGTAACAGCCATCTTGGTAAATGCGGAGTGACGAATGCAGAAGGCGGATTGTGTGCTGAACGGCAGATTGCGTGATCAAGGAGGCCAATCCGCAATTAAAAGGCTTTTTCCTCTTCGGCCCAGGTGGGCGAGCGGCGGATCTTGTCGAAGGAGGAGCAGACCGTGGAGGCGATGTTGGCGAGGTGGGAGCTGACGCGGCTCATCAGGCGGGCGGCCATGCCGTAGACGAGGGCCTCGTTGGGCGTGATGTCCTCGCGGTCGGCCAGTTTCTTCAGATAATTCGTAACGTCGCCCTTGAGCTGCTCGTGGTTCTGCATGAGCGTCCGCGCGGCTTGCTCGTCTCCCTCGATGAAGCCTTTCCGCACGGTAGCAAACATCGTCACGATGCGGTCGCGCACGTCGCGGAGGGGCAGCACCAGGTCGCCCATGCGCTGCTGCTTCGCCAGGTCGGCCGTTTTGGCGAGGGACTTGCACAGGTCGCCGACGCGCTCGGCCTCGTGGACGATGCTGATGAGCTTGAGGCTGAAGACGAGTTCGCGGTTCGGGTCGATGGTGAGATGTTCGAGGACGAGGCGCCGCAGGTTTTGCTCGCGCCGGTTGACGTCCTCATCGAGTAGCGACAAATCGACGTCGAGAATCTCGTTGTCGAGCAAATACCCGGTGGCGGCGGCGAACATTTCGTGGCCAGTACGCAACATCTCCTGCACGTCGTCGAAAGCCTGCTCGACGAGGGGCGGCTGCTCGCCCTTAAATAGATCGAAAAATCCCATGATGGTACCCTCGAAAGAACTGCGTGGCGGGTGTCGTTCGTGGTCGTTGATGGTACGATAGACCGCCCTATCGGTTCGGGCGCCGTCGTTATTGCCGCGTTATCAATCCTGCGCGCCGTACAGATGCTGGGCGTAAATGTAGGCACGCACGGCCTCCGGGAGGAGGTAGCGGATGGACCGGTCCGCCCGGCAGCGCGCCCGGATCTCGGTGCCGGAGATCTGCAAGAGGGGGGCGCGGGCAAAGCGCACATGCCCGGCAAAACGCGGCTCGACGAGGGGCGCTACGGCGCCGGGCCGCTCGTAAGCGATGAGGTCGGCCCGCTCGACGATCTCTTCGGGCGCCCGCCACGTACCCAGGTCGCGCAGGCTGTCGCTGCCGAGGATGAGGGAGAAGGCGGCCTCGGGATAGGCTTCGTTGAGCGTCCGCAGCGTCTCCACCGTGTAGGAAGCGCCGCGCCGCCGGATTTCCAGATCCGACACCTCGAAGGCAGGGTTGCCCTCGGTCGCCAGCCGCGTCATGGCTAAGCGATGCTCGGCGGCGACGAGCGTGGCGGCCTCCTTGTGCGGCGGCAGGTACGCCGGCATCCACAGCACCCGGTCGAGGGCGAACTGGTCGCGCACGGTTTCGGCCACGACGAGGTGCGCCAGGTGGGGCGGGTTGAACGACCCGCCAAAGAGGCCGATGGTCATGGGGTGCTCTGAGGGACAATGAGCAATGAACGATGAACAACGAGAAAATATTAATTGCTCATTGTAAATTGCTCATTGCCTTACGACGAGCCGCTCTGCAACCCCCGCTGGCGGGCAAGGGCGAGCTCGTAGAGCGCCTCGGCCTCTTTGAGGAGCGGGCTGTCTGGGAAGACCTGCAGAAGGCGCTGGTAGTGGTCGATGGCCTGCTGCAAGCGCTCGCCCTGCCGCGCCTCGATGCTCTGCTCGCTGAAGCTGATGTAGGCCCGCATGGCGCCCAGGAGGGCGTCGTCCGCCCAGTGCGTGTCCGGGTAGCGGTCGAAGACGGTGGTGTAGGAGAGGGCGGCGGCCTCGTAGAGCTCGCGGCGGTCGTACAGCTCGGCCACGGCGAACTGCTTCCGCGCCAGCTTCTCGCGCAACTCCTCAATCTTCGTCTCCACGTCGGCGCGGTGCTCGCTGTTGGGGTAGCGGTCGAGGAAGATCTGGAGAAACTGGATGGCGCGGCGTGTGTCCGACTGGTCGAGCTCGAAGTTGGGCGAGCGCTGGAAGTAGGTCAGGGCGCGTTCGTACTCAGCCTCCTCGGCGCGCGGGTCGTTGCGGTAGATCTCCAGGAAGCGGGTGTACTCGTTAGCAGCCAGGATGTACTCCTTGTTGGCGCCGTAGGACCGCGCCAGGTAGAGCTGCGCGTCGTCGGCCCACTCATGCGATCGGCCAAAATTGAAGACGGCCTGGAAGTACTCGGCGGCGCGCTCGTAGCGTGCGCGCTCGAACTGCTCCATGCCTTTCTGGTACGCTTCCTCAGCCGTCTCGTAGCGCAGCCGACCGCTGCCGGCGCACCCGGCCAGCAGCACCACCAGAAGCAAACCCACGCTGTTTGAAAGGCGAGACTTCATGGTAAAAGAGAAAAGATTCAAGTTGATCAACCCCCGTTCCGATATCATTGACCAGCGTTCCGCCACCCTACCAACGCGGATCCGTCGCGGATTATTACGCAGAAAAAGCCGGGCCTCCACGGCAGCCGGCCTCAAGACTCGCTCATACGAGAGGGAGCAGGGGCTGTTCCTAGGGCGTTCAGTCTTGCCCGGTGCCTCATGAAGACTGCTGATGCCGTCAAAGCCCAGATCCGGCGCGCCTTCGCCGCCGTGCCCTACCCCGGCGACGACAACCTCCGGGATAGCAACGAGGGCGAGGAGCCTTTCCTGCTGGAGGACGCTTTTCGGGGGAAAACGGACTGGCGCGATCTCGACGCCCAATTCCTCGATGCGGCGCCGGACGGCTTCGGCTCCGCCCTCACTTTTTTCTCCGCCCCCGCCTTCCGCTTCTACCTCCCTGCCTACCTCATCGCTGATCTCGACGAGGCCCTCGCACAGCAAGACCCCACCTTCAACCTGTCCTACGGCCTCGACGACACCCTCGGCGCGGTGCCGGTCAACCCCCGGCGCTACGGTGCGTGGACCTGGCGCGAGGCGAAAGAGAAACGCTTCGCCACCTTTACCCCGCCAGAGGCCGCCGCCATCGTGGCCTACCTCCGCTATCGCCTCGCCCACGGCTGGCTCGCCGACACCCAGCGGTGGATGATCGCCCAGGCCCTCGGCAACTTCTGGCTACCACGCCCCGGCTTGCCGCCGGAAGTGGAATAACCCAAGTTGTGACCCTAATCTCCTCACATGCTTGAAGACGATGGACGATAGACAACGAACGACAAAAAGCAGCCCCCTCATCGTCGGTCGGCCATCGTCCAAATCCTTTATGCACGATGGGTCAGAACTTCAGCTGGTATAGACCTGCTTCCGGAGCAGGGGTTGAGGTAACCTCGGCAATTATCCTTGTAGAAATTCCATGCCCTCGCGAAGCAGGATAATAGCCCGCTTCGGAGTATATTGACGCCAGGAGAGCAGGGCATGATGGACAGGTGCACACGCAGCGCTAAGACAGGGCCCCTATGCGTACATCCGCACCCAGGCAGCAACGTCCCAGCCCGACGCCCGCGCAAGGGTCTGCGCTGGCAAGTGCGGGGGTGCGGCCCGCGGTGACGGCTGCTTTGCACGCTCCGGGCCACCCACTCGACTCCGCAACGCGCACCTTCGCCTCGGCGCGCCTGGGCCACGACTTCAGCGCGGTGCGCGTGCACCGGGGTGCCGAAGCGGCGGCGGGCGCACAGGCCGTGGGCGCGGCGGCTTTCACCGTCGGCCAGGACATTGTTTTCGGGGCGGGGCGCTACGCGCCTGACACCGCTGCCGGGCGACGCCTGCTGACCCACGAACTCGCGCACACCGTGCAGCAGCGTCCGGCCCGGCCCGACGGCCCCCTCCCCTTGTTGGGCGCCACGTCTGCCCCCGAACGGACCGCTACCGCTGCCGCCCGCAACGCCGAGGCAGGCCGTCCAGCGGGACCGCTCGGGACCAGTCGCTATGGGGTCGCGCGGCAGACGCCTGAGGCGGCTGCCGAAGAGGAGGCCGAGGCGGAGGCCACGGACACAGCGGTAGAAGAAGAAACCCCTCCGAAAGATGTGATGGCCGGCACCCCCGTCTCTGCCATCATCATCGACCTGGCGAGCGGGCGCGTCGGGTTCTACGTCCCTGGCCCGACGTTCTTTATCCTCGGCAACGTCTCTACCGATCTCAAGCCGGGGGAATACACGGTCAGACCTGAGCCGGAGAATCAAAAATGGGTCTTCGTGGCGAACTCGCCGGGGA
Organism: Rhodothermaceae bacterium; assembly: GCA_024643915.1. GTDB lineage: Bacteria > Bacteroidota > Rhodothermia > Rhodothermales > JAHEMB01 > JAHEMB01. The sequence continues at coordinate 5,521 of JAHEMB010000105.1, forward strand.
TCAAGCCCGGGCAACGGTTCAAAGTGACCCTGGAGGGCGCCCTGCCCTGGACCCTCTCCTATCCCGACGAACTCCCCGTGACGGTAGGCGTGGGCACCGGCACCGCCATCGACTTGATGCGCAAGTTCGATGAGATGAGCGGCCAGGACATCCCCGAGGATCCCACCATCGACGGCTTCTTCGACTATGATCACGAGCCGAAGTGGGAAGTAACGGGCGACACCGGCGCCTACTCGACCGTCGTCACCCTGAAATATTTCGGCGGCGGCACCGAGGTGATCGACCTGGCGACGGTGGGCAACGAGAAGATGGGGGACGAGGAAAAAGAGAAGGCCCTGGCAGATGGCACCAAATCGACCAGTGGACGGATCAAGCCGACGGTGCTCAACCGCTCCACGGTGCCTAACCTGTGGGACCTGAAACAGTCGATCCGCCGCTTTCACGCCCGCCTCAAAGCCGCCGGTGAAGACGGCCTGCTTGCCCAAACCCTGAAAGATTTCCCGAAGGTCTTCACCGCGATTTTCGTCCAAGCGTACCTGGCAAAGCCCTCGCTTGCGCCCGCCGCCCGGCCACCGAGCGGCGCGACAGCTACCCGTGCCACCCTTGAGGCCCAAGGCGCGCTCAGGAAAGGGATGACGGAGGTCCTTGCGAAGGGCGGCACCCGCGACGTAACCGTACGCGGCATCGGTTTCACGATCAGCGGAGCGCTGCGGGCCGGGAAGGAGCTAGTCGTCAAGTACAGCCACATCGTGCGGGTGTCCAAAGATGCCCCGGCAGGGATGGGCAAGCAAATGCACGCCGCCTTCGAATCAGCCGCGCAAGCGGCAGGGCGCGAGTCTGGGGCGTCCTCCGTACGGGTCATCGTCGAACTCGTACAGAATCCGCACTGGAAAGATTTTCTTACGAACCGAGGCTATCAGTGGATGTCCAGCGCGGAAGGGATCGGCATGACGAAAATCTTTCCGCTGTAGCACCGGCCCGGACCTACCGGATCAACTCGATGTTGCTGTTGCGGTAGCGGTGGAAATACATGGCCGTGTTGACGTTGCCCTCGCGGAAGTCGAGGCGGAGGGCGAGGCCCTGGTAGGGCGGTGCGGCATGGATGGCCTCGCGCAGGGGCAGGTCGGGGGTGGCCGCCAGGAGGGAGAGCAGGTACCGCGCCACGTCGTAGCCGGTATAGGCGAGGTGGTCGGGGTTGGAGCCGGCGAGGGCGCGGTAGCGCTCGATGAAGCGCTGCGTCTCAGGCGTGGGCGTTCCAACGAAGAAGTCGTTGGTGTAGACGGCCTCGTGGCGGCTGGCGGGGCGCGCGAGGCGTTCCTGGTCGTGCCACTCCGAGTTGCCCAGCACCTGGGCGTCGATTTCCAGCCGGTCGAGGCTTTCGAGGGCGCTGCCGATGTGCGAGGCGGCATTGTTGCCGGAGACGGGCAGGTAGATGGCGTCGGCCCGCCGCAGCAGTTCTTCGCTCGCGTAGCGGTCGAGCTGGGACCAGCCGCTGGCGGCGGGGATGAGCTGGTAGAAAAGCAAGTCCTGGCCGCGCTCTCGCATCTCCTGCTGGAAACCCTCGGCCATGCGCTCGCTGATGCTGTTACCGAGCTGGGCAAAGACGCCGAGGTCGTCGTGGCCGAGCACGTCGAGGGCGAAGCGGGCCATGAGGCGGCCCCGCAGCATGATGGAGGGGTTGGCCTGGAAGACGTAGCGCCGCTCCTCGGCCACGTCCTCGTCGGTGGCGAGGGGGGCCATCATCACCACGCCGTTGCGCTCGGCCACCTCGGCGGCGGCCCGCGCCTGGTTGCTGAATAGCGGGCCGAAGATGACCTCGGCGCCCTGCGCCCCCGCCAGGTCGGCCACAGCCTGACTCGCATCGACGGGGTCAGCGCCGGAGTCGGCGAAGACCATGCGGACGGGCCGCGTCTGCCCCGCCTCGGCGTTGTGCGCCTCCACGGCCAGGCGGATGCCGTTGAAGAGCGCCTGCGTGATGTTCTTCTCATCGCCGCCGAGAGGCAGCACGATGCCCAGGTCCGCCACCTCCACCGCCGCCGTACCGCCGCCCGTCTGTTGCCGTGCGAGGCCGGCCAGCCGCCGCGCCTCTTCCACGTAGCCACTCGTGGGGAAGCGTTGCAGGAAATCCTCCATCAGCTCCGCTACCCGCCGGTACTCGGCCTGCCGGAAGAGCGCTTTGCCGGCCATGATGACGGAGGCCGTCGTCTTCCGGTTGAGCGGATAAGTGCGGTAGACGAGCCGGAAGCGCCGGTAGGCCATCCCATAGTCGCCCTCGTCGAACGCCTCCAGCGCCTGCGTGAAGACCGACTCCGCCTCCGCGTTCACCGGCACCTCCTGCGCCGTCGCCGGGCGCACGAGCATCAACGCTGCGAAAAACAGTGCCAGGAGGACAGGGCGCGCGTATGGACGATCTTTTCGCGTCCTCCCCTTCCACACGTCCACACGTCCACACGTCCACACGTTTTGCTGGGGCGAAGTAGAACCCGTCATGATCGTAGCAGTCATTCCCATTCGATGGTAGCGGGTGGCTTGGAGCTGACGTCGTAGACGCAGCGGTTGATGCCCCGGATCTCGTTGACAATGCGGTTGGAGACGCGGGCGAGGAAGTCGTAGGGCAGGTGCGCCCAGTCGGCGGTCATGCCGTCCACGCTGGTGACGGCGCGGAGGGCGCAGACGTTCTCGTAGGTGCGCTCGTCGCCCATCACGCCCACCGTCTGCACGGGCAGCAGCACAGCGAAGGCCTGCCACACCTCGTCGTAGAGGCCGCTGCTCTTGAGCTCTTCGATAAAGATGGCGTCGGCCTCGCGGAGGATGGCGAGTTCGTCCCGGGTGACGGGGCCAATGACGCGGATGGCCAGGCCGGGCCCGGGGAACGGGTGCCGCCCGATGATCTCCTGGGGCACG
>JAHEMB010000106.1 GCA_024643915.1 Rhodothermaceae bacterium
ACTACCCGGCCTACGCCACGGCGCCGGGCCTGAACCTGCTCTGCACGCCGGGCAACGACGTGGAATCGACCACGGGCATGGCCGGCTCGGGCGCCAACGTGATCCTGTTTTCGACGGGGCTGGGCACGCCCACAGGCAACCCGGTCACGCCGGTCGTCAAGATCTCCTCGAACACGGACTTGGCGCAACGTCTACCGGACCTGATCGACTTCGACGCCGGGCCCGTCGTTACGGGCGAGCAGACGATTGCTGAGGCGGGCGAGGCCCTCCTGGAACTGGTCCTCCAGGTGGCCGGCGGCGAGGTCGTGCCGAAGGCGGTGCAACTGGGCCAGCACGACTTCATCCCCTGGAAACGCGGCATCTCCCTCTAGACCACTGATATGAACTCCGTGAGCACATTTAGCGCGCGAGGACGAGCCGGCGAGAAGCCCGAAACGCGAATGCCGAAATCCGAAACAGGGGAATGCTTGGTAGACTTGCCCGATCACCCTTGAAGAGTTCTATATTCGGATTCAGGATTTTCGTAAGAACACACTGCCGCATCCTGCCTATTTCTCCGATCCTTTAAGATGACGCGACCAAGCGTACCCCTTCGCCTCGTTGGTTTCGCGCTCGTGCTGCTGCTCGCCGGGTGCGCGGCGGAGCGGGACGTGCGCGTCATCAAGCTGGGCCACGCCCTCGACCCCACGCATCCCGTCCACCGGGGCATGGCGTTCATGGCCGAGCGCCTGGCCGAGAAATCCGGCGGGACGATGAAGATCGACCTCTACCCGAGCCAGCAACTCGGCACCGAGCGGGAGATGCTCGAACTCCTCCAGATCGGCTCGCTCGGCATGACGAAAGCATCCTCCAGCGCGCTCGAAGGATTCACCACCGCCTACCAGGTCTTCGGCTTGCCCTACCTTTTCCGCGACGACGCCCACCGCTTCGCCGTGCTCGAAGGCGAGGTCGGGCAGGAGATCCTGCTGCGCTCGGAGCCTTTCAACCTGCGCGGCCTGGCCTACTACGACGCCGGCAGCCGCAGCTTCTACACGAAGGACCGCCCCGTCCGCCAGCCGTCCGACTTGCAGGGCCTCAAGATCCGCACGCAGGAGAGCCCGGTGGCGATCCTCATGGTGCGCGCCCTCGGTGGCTCGGCCACGCCCATCGCCTGGGGCGAGCTGTACACCGCGCTTCAGCAAGGCATCGTCGATGGCGCGGAGAACAACCCTCCCTCTTTCTATCTTTCGCGCCACTACGAGGTCTGCAAATACTACGCGCTCGACGAGCACACGGCGGTGCCGGACGTGCTGCTCATCAGCACCCTCGTCTGGAACGACCTCACGCCGCCGCAGCAGGCGTGGCTGAAAGAAGCCGCCGCCGAGTCTGCCGACTACCAGAAGGTGCTGTGGGCCGAGGCCGAGGCAGAAGCCCTCGCCGCCGTGGCCGCTGCCGGCGTCGAAATCATCCGCCCGGACAAAACCCCGTTCACCGAGCAGGTGCAGTCGATGTACGAGACGTTCCGCGACGATCCGATCGTCTACGATCTCATCCAGCGTATCCGCGCCGTAGGCGGATCGAGGATGGAGGATGGGGGCTAGAGAATCGAGGGGCGCCTCGCCGTCGGTGAGGGGCCGAATGAAACGATGAAAACGTAGACGATGGAGCGACTGAAAAAGACGGTAGACAAGGCGCTGGCCTGGCTGTTGGTGGGGCTGATGGGGACCGCCGTGCTGAACGTGCTGTGGCAGGTTTTCACGCGGTGGGTGTTGCAGGATCCGAGTTCTTACACAGAGGAACTGGCGCGGTACCTGCTGATCTGGGTGGGCCTGCTGGGGGCGGCCTACGCCGCCGGGCAGAAGCTCCACCTCGCCATCGACATCATCCCCGCCCGGCTCGAAGGGCGCGCGCGGCACGGCCTGGAGATCGCCATCGAGGCCTGCATCTTTCTCTTCGGCCTCGCCGTGATGGTCGTCGGCGGGCTCCGGCTGGTGTGGCTCACGCTGCGCTTCGATCAGACATCGGCGGCGCTCGGGGCGCCGCTCGGGGTCGTCTACCTGGTGATTCCGTTGAGCGGCCTGCTCATCATGTTCTACGCCGCGCTTGAAATCGTAGGGCGATGGCGCGCCCTGCGCGGCGGCGCGGCCCCCCCCGACCCCCACCGCGCTACTACCTTGCCCATTGACTGACACCTTACCCATCGACTGATGGAACTCATCGGAATCATCGTGCTCGTCGTGAGCTTCCTCCTCCTGATGATGATGGGGGTGCCGATTGCCTTCAGCATTGGCATCTCGGCTCTGTGCACGATGCTGGTGAGCATCGACACGATCCCGGCGGCCACGACGATGGCGCAGCGCATGGCCACCGGCCTCGACAGCTTCGCCCTTCTCGCCATCCCCTTTTTCATCCTGGCCGGCCAGCTGATGAACCGGGGCGGCATCGCCCGCAGGCTGATCGATCTCGCCAACAGCATCGTGGGCGTGCTGCCGGGCGGGCTGGCCCACGTCAACATCCTCGCAGCGATGCTCTTCGGCGCCATCTCCGGCTCGTCGGCGGCGGCGGCCTCCGGCGTCGGCGGGGTGATGGCGCCTCGGATGAAAGAAGAAGGCTACGACCCGGCCTTCGGTGCGGCCGTCAACATCACCTCGGCCACGACCGGGCTGGTCATTCCGCCGTCGAACATTCTCATCGTGTATTCCCTCGCTTCGGGCGGCGTCTCCATTGCGGCCCTGTTCCTGGCGGGCTACCTGCCGGGGATCCTTGTTGGCCTCTCCCTCATGCTCGTGGCGGGCGTCATCGCGTGGCGGCGAGGTTACCCGCGCGCCGAGCGGGTGCGTTTCGGACGGATCGCCCGGTACTTCGTGGATGCCTTGCCCAGTCTGTTCATGCTGGTCGTGGTCATCGGCGGCATCATCGCGGGCATCTTCACGGCGACGGAGGCCTCGGCGGTGGCGGTCGTCTACGCCTTCGTCCTCGCGCTTCTCTACCGCGAGATCGGGACGCAGGACGTGCCGGACATCCTGCTGGAGACGGTCAAGACGACGGCCATCGTGATGCTGCTCATCGGCACCTCGATGGGACTCTCGTGGGTGATGGCCTACGAGAACATCCCGCAGAATGTGAGCCAGTCGCTGATCGGGCTGGCCGAGAGCCCCCTCGTGATCTTGCTCATTATCAACCTCATCCTGCTCGCCGTCGGCACGTTCATGGACATGACGCCGGCCGTGCTGATCTTCACGCCGATCTTCCTGCCCATCGTTATGGAACTTGGGATGGACCCGACGCACTTCGGCATCGTGATGGTGCTGAACCTGTGCGTGGGGCTGTGTACGCCCCCCGTGGGGAGTGTGCTCTTCGTCGGCTGCGGGATTGCCGAGGTGCCGATCACCCAGGTCATCCGGCCGCTGATGCCGCTCTTTATCGCGATGATCGTGGCCTTGATGATCGTCACCTACGTGCCGGCACTGAGCCTCTGGCTGCCGGGCGTGTTTGGGTTTTAGCCGGAAGCGACCAGGCGAGACGCGGGTTGATTTCACCCGGTGCGCTTCGTAACTTAACCGATAAAGTAGGCCGTAGCGTAGCGGAAACAGCGACTCTGGCAAGAAAGAAGACGATGGCCAAAAGGGTACGCCTGATCGACATTGCCGAGCGGTTGAACATCACCAAGGTCACCGTCTCGAAGGCCCTGCGGGATCAACCCGACATCTCGAAGGACATGCGGGCCCTCGTCAAGAAGACGGCGGCCGAGATGGGCTACACGCCCAACCTGGTGGCCCGCTCGCTCTCGTCGCAGCGGTCCCATATTCTCGGCGTGGTGGTGCCCAAGATCGCGCACCCTTTTTTCGCCGCGGTCATCGACGCGATTCAGGAAGAGGCGACAAAAAAGGGGTACGGCATCCTCCTGGCCGTCTCCAACGAGAACGCGGCCCTGGAGCGCCAGCACATCGAACGCCTGCTCGCCATGCGGGTGGACGGGCTGCTCGTCTCGGTGTCGAAGCAGCAGCCCGACCTCAGCGTCTACCAGCAGGTGCGGGATATGCATATGCCCCTCGTCTTCTTCGACCGGCAGATCGAGGATGCCGGCTTCAGCAGCATTACCATAGATGATCGCCTCGGGGCCTTTCACGCTGTGGATCATCTGATACAGCAAGGGTATCGCAAGATCGCCCACATCGCCGGCACGCACGATGTGGCCATCGGGCGGGAGCGGCGGGCCGGGTACGAGGAGGCGTTGCGCAAGCACGACCTGCCCGTTTTCGAGCCCTGGGTTATCGCGGGGGGCTTCGACGAGTGGCACGGCTACGACGCCTTCGTGCAGATCCTGCACACGGACGCCTTGCCGGATGCCGTTTTTGCCGTCACGTTCCCGGTGGGCCTGGGCGTTTACGGCGCGATGCGCGAGCATGCCCCTGACCTGCTCGACACGGTTCAGATCCTCACGTTTGGCGATGGGGAGGTGAACGCGTTCTATCCCTATCCTCACCTGTGTGTACGCCAGCCTACGCAGGAGATGGGGCACCGGGCGGTAGAGATCCTGCTGGCAGAGATCGAGGGAACGGCGGACGGCCCGGCGCAGCGCGTCGTGTTGCAGACGAGCCTGGTGACGGCTCAAAACTATCGCTTGCCTTCGCGGGATGAAGCGGCGGAGTCCCTGCGGCTCGCAGGCTAGACCCAGACCTTCCAAACAAGGAGGTTGTATATCTTTTTGACTTAACCGGTTAAGGAGTCAGGCCTTGCCGCCCGTGCAGGCTCTTCTCTTCATGAATCCCTTATGATGCTACCCGCGCTCAACAAAACGGCCCTCCCGCAAGGCGCCGAGCTAGAAGGCCCCGTCGAGGCGCATTTCGGGCTGCCGGAGCGCGTGCTCCAGTTCGGCACGGGCGCCTTCCTGCGTGGGTTTGCCGGTTTCTTCGTCGAGCAGGCGAACCGGACGGGGGCTATAAACGGGCGCGTGGTGATGGTCGGCTCTACGGGCAGCGGCCGGGTGCAGCGGCTCAACGAGCAGGACGGCCTCTACACGCTCTGCGTGCGCGGGCGCGAGGACGGGCGGATCGTTGATCAGACACAACTCATCGCGGCGGTGAGCCGGGCGCTGGCTTCTAGCGATCAATGGGACGAGGTGCTCGCCTGCGCACGGAACCCCGCCCTGTCGCTCGTCATCTCCAACACGACCGAGGGTGGCATCACCCTCGACGAAGACGACCGGATCGACCTGGACCCGCCGCGCTCGTTTCCCGGTAAGCTGACGGCAGTGCTTCACGAGCGTGCCCGCGCCTTCGACTATGATCCGGCACAGGGGCTCATCATCCTGCCCTGCGAGCTTGTGGAAGACAACGGCGACAAGCTGCGAGGCATTGTGCAGTCGCTGGCCGAGCGGTGGGACCTGGGCGCGGACTTCCTCCGGTGGCTGGATGAGGCCAACGCTTTCTGCAACACCCTCGTCGACCGCATCGTGCCGGGCACGCCGGAGGATGAGGAGGCCGAGGCGTTGTTCGACCGACTCGGCTACCGCGATGATCTCCTGACGGTGGCCGAGCCGTACCGCCTCTGGGCCATCGAAGGCGATGCGGACCTGGCAGCACGCCTGCCGCTGGCAGGCGCCGATCCAGGCATCGTCGTGACGGATGACTTGAGGCCGTACCGGGAGCGGAAGGTGCGCATCCTCAACGGCGGCCACACCAGCACGGTCCCGGCGGCGCTGCTGTGCGGCATGCAAACCGTCTGCGAGGCCGTCGAAGACCCGCGCGTGGGGCCGTTCATCCGGCGCGTCGTGCTGGAGGAGATCGTGCCCAGCCTGGACCTCGACCCGGCGATGGCCCGGTCGTTCGCCCACGCGGTGCTGGACCGGTTCGCCAACCCTTTCATCCGGCACGAACTCCTCGGCATCACCTTTCAGCAGACGATGAAGATGCGCGTGCGCGCGGTGCCGTCGTTGCTGGGCTACGCGGAGAAGACGAACGAGGCGCCGCCCTGCCTCACGTTCGGATTTGCCTGCTTCCTGCTGTACCAGCACCCCGAGGTCGGGCCGCCTGCAGACGCGCGCCCGGCCGACGATGCCGCTGCCGGCTGGCGCGACCGCTGGGCTGGCGTGGACCGCACGGAGGCCGCGTCGGTGTGCCGGTTCGTCGTGTCGGTCTGTGCCGACGAAGCGTTGTGGGGCGCGCGCCTCGACGTCCTCCCCGGCTTCGTCGAAGCCGTCGCCGGGCACCTCGTGCGGGCCGTGAGAGACGGCGTGCCGGCGGCGCTGGATGCCCTCCTTCATACTTCAAATTCCAAGACCCAAAATCCAAATTCCAAAAGTTCTATTCAGCACCCTTTGTAATTTGGGATTTGGAGCTTGGGATTTATCACCCAGGTTTGTTTGCAAAGCATCAATCTTAGAGACTGTTTGTTTGGTCAGTCTGGAAGCGAGCACGAGAGATTTTTAGTCCGGCGAACGACGCTTTTTGAGGCGCGTAGCCCAGCTACGGGCCGAGAAAACGGCGGACGGTGGGCTGAAAAGATCCGTGCGCAGCCCAGAATCATCCTACCAAACAGTCTCTTAAACCAGCATCAGCGATGAAAGCAGCAATTCTGGAGGCCGTCCTCGAAAGCGGCGCCGTCGCCGTGATTCGCATGGCCGATGCACGGCGGCTCATCCGTGTCATCGAAGCCGTGCGCGCGGGCGGCGTGACCGCCATCGAGGTCACCATGACCACGCCGAATGCCCTTGGCGTGATAGAGGAAGTGGCCCGCGAGATGGGCGACACGGTGCAGGTTGGCGTCGGCTCGGTGCTCTCGGCGGAGGTGGCGCGGCAGGCCGTCGACGCGGGGGCGCGCTACGTCGTCAGCCCCGTCTTCAAGCCCGAGATCATCGCCGAGTCGCACCGCCTCGGCGTGCCCGCCATGCCCGGCTGCTTCACCCCCACCGAGATCCTCACCGCAACCGAAGCCGGCGCCGACATCGTCAAGGTCTTCCCCGCCGACATCCTCGGCATGGCCTTCTTCAAGGGTGTTCTCGCGCCGATGCCACACCTGAAAATGATGCCCACCGGCGGCGTCTCGCTCACCAACGCGGGCGACTGGATACGCGCCGGGGCCGTGGCTGTCGGGGTCGGCAGCGCGCTGCTCGACAAGCGCGCCATCGAAGCGGAGGACTACGCGACCCTCAGCGAGAACGCCCGCACCCTCTGTCGCAGCGTCGCCGAAGCCCGCTCGGGAAATCCTAAATCCTAAACTCGAAATCCTAAACTCGAAACGCGAAATCCGCAATGAAAACCGTAACGCTCGGTGAGATCATGCTCCGGCTCTCCACGCCGGGGTTCCAGCGCTTCGTGCAGGCGCAGACGTTCGACGTGACCTACGGCGGCGGCGAGGCTAACGTGGCCGTGGCGCTCGCCAACTACGGCATGGAGAGCTACTTCGTCACCAAGTTGCCCCGGCACGAGATCGGGCAGGCGGCCGTAAACCACCTGCGGCGCTTCGGCGTCTCAGACCGGTTCATCGTGCGCGGTGGCGACCGCGTGGGCATCTACTTCCTGGAGACCGGCGCCAGCCAGCGTGCCTCCAAAGTTGTCTACGACCGCGACGCCGCCGCCGTGACGACGCTCGCGCCGGAAGAGTTGGACCTGGAGGCGGTCTTCGAGGGCGCGCGCTGGTTTCACTGGACCGGCATCACCCCGGCTCTGGGCGAGACCGCCCGCCGGACGCTCGTGGAGGCGTGCAAGGCCGCGCAAGCCGCCGGCGCCACGGTCAGTTGCGACCTCAACTACCGCGCGAAGCTCTGGACCGTCGAGGAGGCCCAGGCGACGATGCGGCCCCTGATGGAGCACGTCGACGTCTGCATCGCCAACGAGGAGGATGCGGAGAAGAGCCTCGGGATGACGGCGGGCGAGACGGACGTGGAGGGCGCCGAACTGGATGAGGCCGGCTACTTCCGCCTCGCCGAGCGGCTCAAGCGTGCCTTCGACTTCGACGCCGTCGCCATCACCCTCCGCGAGTCGTTTAGCGCCAGCCACAACGGCTGGAGTGCTATCTTCCACGACGACCACGCCTGCCACACGCCCCAGCGCTCGACCCGCTACGACATCCAGATCATCGACCGCGTCGGCGGCGGGGACTCGTTCGCCAGCGGTCTCATCGCGGGGCTGCTGCAGAAGGAGAACTCGAAGGACGCGCTGGAATTTGCCGTGGCCGCTTCGTGCCTGAAACAGACCATCCCCGGTGACTTCAACCTCGTCAGCCGCGCGGAGGTCGAGAAGCTCGCGGCAGGCGGCGGCTCGGGCCGCGTCGAACGCTAAGTTAATCCTTCGATCCCATTCTCGCATGGAATCTCTAGCTCTTCACCCGGACCGCTTCTTCGACCCCGACCCATCGGTGCGGGGCATCGCCCGGGCGCTCTACGCGTCGGTCGTGGATCTGCCGCTCATCTGCCCGCACGGGCA
>JAHEMB010000107.1:0-4173 GCA_024643915.1 Rhodothermaceae bacterium
GCTCGAAGCGGAGTCAACTCATCCGCCAGTTCCTGTTCGAATCGACCCTCCTGACCGCAGTGGCGCTCGTGCTCGGCATCACCCTGGCCGAGGTGGCGCTGCCGGCCTTCGATGCGATCCTGGGCCGGCGCGTGGCGACGGGGCTGCCTGCGAATCCGCTGTTTTGGGTGGGGGTGGTGGGCTTTGCGCTGGGGGTGGGGCTGCTGGCGGGCAGCTACCCGGCGTTCGTCCTCTCGGCCTTCCGCCCGGCGGCGGTGCTCAAGGGCAAGCTGCGGGCGGGGATGCGGGGCGGCTGGCTGCGCAGCGGCCTCGTGGTGACGCAGTTCGCCATCTCCATCGCCCTCATCGCCGGCACGCTCGTCATCTACGGGCAGATGGATTACATGCTCAACCGCGACCTTGGCTTCGACCGCGAGCACGTGGTGGTGGTGGAGCGGGTGCATGACCTCGGGGAGCAGGCCGACGCTTTCAAGCAGGAAGTGGGGCGGCATCCGAACGTGGCGGCGGCGGCTTTCGGCGGGGGCGTGCCGGGCCGCCTCGACGGCGCCAGCACCTTCATGCCGGCGGACAACCCCGACGACATCGTCCTCAACATGACCGTCACCGGCGCCGACGAGACGTACCTCGAAACGCTTGGGCTGGAGATGGCCGCCGGGCGCGGCCTCATCGAAAGTGATTTCGCCGACACCTCGCGCAACGTGCTGGTGAACGAGACCGCCATCCGGCAACTTGGGTGGGATGGAGAGGACCCCATCGGCAAGACGCTCCTCTCGCACCGGGGCGATCCGCTCGTCGTCGTCGGCGTAGTGAAGGACTTCTTTTTCGACTCGTTGCGACGGGAGATGCGCCCGCTCCTGATCCGCCCCTCGCGGCAGTGGCGGAGCGTGGCGGCGGTGCGTGTGCAGGGCGAGGAGTTGCCGGCCACCCTTGCTTTCCTGAAAACCAAATGGGAGGCCTTCGCCCCGGCCCGCCCCTTCACCTACAGCTTCCTCGACGACGAGGTGGCGGCGCTCTACACGTCGGAGCGGACGACGGCGCGGCTCTTCGTCCTCTTCGCCGGCCTTGCCGTGCTGATCGCGTGCCTTGGGCTGTTCGGGCTGGCGGCCTACGCCACAGCGCAGCGCACCAAGGAGATCGGCGTGCGCAAAGTCCTCGGCGCCAGCGCGGGCGGCATCGTCCTGCTGCTGTCGAAGAACTTCGCGCGGCTGGTGGTCGTGGCCTTCGTCGTGGCGGCGCCCCTCGCGTACTTCAGTATGAGCCGGTGGCTGGAAGGTTTCGCCTACCGCACGGAGTTGTCGTGGGGCACCTTCGCCCTCGCGGGCGCCTTGGCCTTGGGCATCGCCCTGCTGACGGTGAGCTACCAGGCCCTCCGCGCCGCCCGCAAAGACCCCGTCGAGAGCCTACGATATGAATGAGCAATGAACAGGTAACAATGAGTAATTGAAAACTGCGCTCATTGATCTCCCTAATTGTTCATTCCTCATTCCTCATTCCTAATTACTCATTGAACTGAAAGCTCACAAAGACCTGTTCGCCAGCGGACACCGGCTGCACGCCCTCGAACAAGGCCACGCGGGAGGAGGCAGAAAACCCTGCTGGAGGTCTTGAAAAGCGCGGTGGCACGTTGCTTGTAAAGGTCTTCTGTTCATCCTGGGGTTTTTTCTTTTCCCTGCACCCTATGCTGCGCAACTATCTCCTCACGGCGTATCGCCACCTACGGCGTCATCCCGGTTACGCCTTCATCAATGTCCTCGGGCTGGCGGTGGGGCTGGCCTGCTGCCTGCTCATCGCCCTCTACGTGCAGGACGAACTGGGCTACGACACTTTCCTCGAGAACAGCGACCGGGTCTACCGCCTCACCAGCGACTTGCAGCAGTCCGGGGATGCGGCGCCACACCGGGCGGGCACGGTCGGCTGGCCCATCGGGCGCGTGCTTGAGGCCGAATACCCGGAGGTGGAGGACGTGGTCTACCTGCGCGGCTGGCCCACCTTCCCCGTCACGCACGCCGGCGAGCAACTCTTCGAGGAGATGCTCTATGCGGACGAGGGCTTCTTCGACCTCTTCTCTTTCCCCGCCGTAGAGGGCAACCTTGAGACGGCCCTTGCCGAGCCGTTTTCGCTCGTGCTCTCCCAGACCCTCGCGCACCGTCTCTTCGGCGATGCCCCCGCCCTCGGGCAACCGCTGGCCCTTGCCGATACCCTCGCCTTTACCGTGACGGGTGTGGTGGAGGTGCCGGAGCAGTCGCACCTTCAGTTCGATGTGCTGGCCTCGTTCGAGACGCTGCGCACCTTCATGGGCAACTACTACGAGGGGCAGTTCACGAGCGGCTGGCTTAACCTCAACGTGGGCAATTACGTGCTTTTGCGCGAGGGCGCCGACGCCGGGGCGTTCGCCGCCAAGATCCGGTCCCTCCCGATGGAGCGCGGTGGATCGTACCTGGAAGAATGGGGCTCGACGTACCGGCTCCACCTCGAACCGCTCGCCGACGTTTTCCTGCATTCCAATTATAGCAACGCGTTTGGTCCGCAGAGCGACGTGACCTACGTGTACCTGCTCTCGGCCATCGCCCTTTTCCTCCTGCTCATCGCCTGCATCAACTTCGTCAACCTGGCCACGGCGCGGTCGATGGAGCGGGCCAAAGAGGTGGGGGTGCGCAAGGTGGTGGGCTCCAGCCGGGCCATGCTCGTGCGCCAGTTCCTGAGTGAATCGCTCCTGACGACGCTCGTGGCGCTCGTGCTGGGTCTCAGCCTGCTCTCCCTGGCGCTCCCGCTCTTCAACAGCCTGACGGAAAAGACGCTTGCTGCCGAGGCCCTGCTCTCCCCCGTGATGGGGGGCGGGCTCGTCGCGCTGCTGCTGCTGGTAGGACTGCTGGGGGGGCTGTACCCGGCGCTCGTCCTCTCGCGCTTCCGGCCCGTGGAGGTGATGAAGGGAGCTTTTTCGCGGAGCCGGCGCGGGGTGCGGCTGCGGCAGGCGCTCGTCGTTTTCCAGTTCGCCATCTCGTGCGCGCTCATTGTCAGCACGCTCGTGGTGCTTCGCCAGCTTCATTTCATGAAGTCGCAGGATCCCGGCTTCGACGAAGAGCAGGTCCTCGTGCTCGACGCCCGCCGTGCGCCGGGTCGCGCCCTCGCGCAGCAGTACGAGACGCTCAAGCAGGAGCTGGCGGCGCACCCCGCCGTGCTGCGCACCTCGGCCACGTACGCCGTGCCGGGCCGCAACGGCTGGCGCGGCCAGATCTCCTTTCCCGAAGGCTGGACCGAAGGCGAGGCGCTCACCCTCGAATACATCCCCGTCGATCAGGATTTTACCGAGACGCTGGGGCTGACGATGGTCGCCGGGCGCGATCTCTCGCACGACTTCCCCGTCGATCTCGAAAGGTCCGTGATGATCAACGAAGCGGCGGTGGCGGCCATCGGCTGGGGCGCGCCGGAGGAGGCCATCGGCAAGCGGCTCTCTTCGCCCGGCTCCGCCAAAAGCGACGGCGTGATCGTAGGCGTCGTGCAGAACTACCACCACCACGGCCTCCAGGAGGAGATCCAGCCGATCATGTACGGCGTCAACGAGGGCACTTTCGGCCTCTTCGCCCTCCGGCTGGCTGCCGACGAAGCCGGCGCCGTGCTGACGCATGTGGCGCAGACGTGGGAGCGCCTCTTCCCCGGCTACCCGTTCGACACCTACTTCCTCGACGAGTACTTCGCGCGGCAGTATGAAGCCGAGCAGCGGCTTTCCAGGATCTTCGGTACCTTCGCCGGACTGGCCATCCTGATCGCGTGCCTGGGCCTCTTCGGGCTGGCCGCCTTCACCACGCTGCAGCGCACCAAAGAGGTAGGGATCCGCAAGGTCTTCGGCGCCTCCGTCGGCAGCATCGTCGCCCTCCTGTCGAAGGAGTTCCTGGGCCTCGTGCTCGTGGCGTTCGTCGTGGCGGCGCCCGTCGCCTACTTCGCCATGCGCGGCTGGCTGGAGGACTTCGCCTACCGCGTCGACCTGGGCGTGGGCACCTTCCTCCTGGCCGGCGCCCTAGCCCTCCTGGTGGCCCTGCTGACAATCAGCTACCAGGCCGTCCGTGCCGCCTTCTCCAACCCCGTAGACAGCCTGAGGTATGAATGAGCAATGAACAGTTAGCAATGAGCAATTGAAAACCACGCTCATTGATCTTCCTAATTGTTCATTGCTCA
>JAHEMB010000107.1:4183-8319 GCA_024643915.1 Rhodothermaceae bacterium
TGTTGCCTGTTGATGATGCTGTTCGTGCGGCACGAGCTATCGTTCGACCGCTTCCACGAGAACGCCGACCGGCTCTACCGCGCCTGGGGGCAGGAGGACTGGGGTGAGGGCCGCGACTTTTTCTACACCATCACGCCCATCCCCCTCGCGCCCACCCTAGAGGCGAGCTTCCCCGAAGTGGAGGAGACGGTGCGGGTAGATCTCTACCAGGACCTGGTGGGGCCGACGGACAACACCTTCACCGAGCGCGTCCATATGGTGGATCCCGCTTTCTTCGAGGTGTTCTCCTTCCCGCTCCGCGAAGGCGAGGCGGAGACGGCGCTGGTGAATCCGCAGAGTGTGGTGCTGACGCCGGACATCGCAGCGAAGTATTTCCCTGCCGGAAATCCCATCGGCCAAACGCTGCGCATCCACGTCGGCGGCGAGCCGCAAGACTTCACGGTGACGGCCCTGGCCGAGGCGCCGCCCGCTGCTTCCAGCATCCAGTTTGACCTCGTCATCCCTTACGAGAACACGCGCGATTTCTATCGCCCCGGTCAGTTCGACAACTGGTTCTCGATCTCGTGCGAAACGTACGTGCTCTTGCGCGACGACGCCAACGTGGCGGCCCTCGAAGCCAAGTTCCCCGCGATGAGCCGCCAGGTGCTGGGCGACGAGGCCGAGCGCGTGCAGCACACGGTGGGCCTGCAACCCATCACGGACATCCACCTGAACCAGGATTTTCCCGTGGGCATCGAGCCGACGAGCGACCCGGCCTACGCGTACCTGCTCTCGGCCATCGCGCTTTTCGTCCTGCTCATCGCCGCCATCAACTTCATCACGCTCTCGCTCGGGCAGTCCACGCGGCGGGCGCTGGAGGTGGGGGTGCGGAAAGTCCTCGGGGCGCCCCGGCGGCAACTGATGCAGCAGTTCTGGGGTGAGGCGTTTCTCCTGGTGGGGCTGGCCCTTCTGGTGGGGCTGGCGCTCGCCCAGAGCTTTTTGCCGTTCTTCAGCGACCTCGCGGGGCGCGACCTATCTCTCGCCCCGGAGCCGCTCACGCTCGTTTTCCTCCTCGGTCTGCTCGTGCTGGTGGGGTTCGGGGCGGGGAGCTACCCGGCCCTCGTCCTCTCGCGTTTCAATCCCATCGAAGCACTCAAGGACAAGCTGCAAGTGCGCGGCGACCGGAGCCTGCTGCGGCGTGGGCTGGTGGTGGTGCAGTTCACCCTCGCCATCCTGATGATTCTCGGCACCCTCTTCGTTACGCGCCAGCTCAACTTCTTACAGACGAAAAACCTGGGGTTCGAGAAAGAGCAGGTGGTGGTGCTGCGGACGGGTGTGGGCACGGAGCAAGCCCTCCCCCTCATCGATCGTTTCCGCGACGCCGTGCGGAGCGAGGGCAGGGTAGCGGGCGTGAGCGCGTCGGCGTATGCCCTCGACGAAGGCTGGGCCGTGATCGGCTACGAGGCCGAGGACGACAGCTATCGAAACGTCAACCTCAACTGGATCGCCTCCGACTTCCTGGAGACGGTGGGGGTGGCGCTGGCCGCCGGGCGCACCTTCTCGCCCGCCCTCGCCACCGACTCGACGAAGATCCTGGTGAACGAGACGCTCGTGGACGCCTACGGCTGGGGCAGTCCGGAGGAAGCGCTCGGCAAGCAACTGCCCGGCTCTGGCTTCCCGCCGCATGAGATCATCGGCGTGGTGAAGGATTTTAACTACGCCTCGCTCAAGAACGCGGTGGAGCCCCTCGTCCTCGCCCTCGATCCACGCCCGATGCTGCAAGGCGCCGACGACGTCAACTTCAGCGTCTCGTCGAACCGCAAGCTCGCCGTCCGTCTCCGCCCGGGCGATGGGCACGGAGCGGTGGATCTCCTGCAAGCGACCTGGACCAAGGTGGCCGGCGGCCTGCCCTTCGACTACTACTTCCTCGACGAAGCCGTGGACGCGCGCTACCGGCAGGAGGAACGGCTCAGCCGGATCGTCGGCGCGGCGTCGCTCCTCGCCATCCTCATCGCCTGCCTCGGCCTCTTCGGCCTGGCCACCCTCACCGTGACGCGGCGGACGAAAGAGATCGGCGTGCGGAAGGTGATGGGGGCCTCGGCGGGACAGATCGTGGGCCTGCTCTCGAAAGACTTCGCCCTCCTCGTCCTCGTGGCCTTCGCGATGGCCGTGCCCCTGGCCTACCTCGGCGCGCGTGCGTGGCTCGAAGACTTCGCCTACCGCATCGACCTGGGGGTGGGCACCTTCCTCCTGGCCGGCGCCCTCGCCTTCGTCGTCGCCCTGCTGACGGTGAGTTTCCAGGCCCTCAAAGCCGCCCTCGCCGACCCGGTGGACGCGCTCAGGTATGAATGAACAATGAGCAATTGAAAACCACGCTCCTTGATATCCCTCATTGCTCATTTCTCATTGCTAATTGCTAATTGCTATGCTGCGAAACTACCTCAAGATCGCCTTTCGGACGCTGCGGCAGAACCGGGGCTACGCGCTCATCAACCTCTTCGGGCTGACGGTGGGGCTGGCCTGCTGCCTCGTCCTCGTGCTCTTCGTGCAGGACGAGTTGTCGTACGATCGCTTCCACGCCAACGCGGACCACACCTACCGCATCGTCCGGCAGAACCAGGACGTGGATGCGAGCGTGACGACCGAGGCGCCGTTGGCTGCCACGCTCACCGCTACCTATCCCGAAGTGGCGCACGCTACCCACCTTTTCCGCTACTGGTTTACCCCGCTCGTCAGCCGAGGCGACGAGGGGTTTTACGAGGAAGATTTCTTCTTCACCGACGCCCATTTCTTCGACGTCTTCAGCTTTGATTTCGTAGCGGGCGACCCGGCGACGGCGCTCGACGCGCCCGACGCCATCGTGCTGACGGAATCCGCCGCGCGCAAGTATTTCTGGGACGAGGACCCGATAGGGAAAACGGTGCAGGTGAACGTGGCGCACGAATTCACCGTCACCGGCGTCCTCGAAGATCCGCCGCATAACAGCCACTTTTCGTTCGATGTGCTGGCGTCGTCGGCGAGCCTGCCAGCGGTGATGGGCCGGGCGGACGTGCTGGAGAGTTGGAGTCTGGGCGCTTTCCCCACCTACGTCGTCCTCGAAGAAAACGCCGACCCGGCAGCGTTCGAGGCGAAGCTGGGCGGGTTCGCGCAGCAGCAGTTCGGCGCGGACACGGCGACACGCTACTTCATGCAGCCGCTCACCGACATCCATCTCTATTCGCACTATCGAGGCGAGATCGAGGCGAACAGCGATGTGCGGTATGTTTATGTGATGGCGTTCCTTGCCTTCGCTATCCTCCTGCTCGCCTGCATCAACTACACCAACCTCGCCACGGCGCGCTTCACGCGGCGAACGAAGGAGGTGGGCATCCGCAAGGTGGTGGGCGCGCGGCGGCGGCAGCTCGTAGCGCAGTTCCTCGGCGAGTCGCTCCTGCTGACGCTCCTGTCCGTGCTGGCAGCGGTGGTGCTGTTGGAGTTGCTCCTGCCGGCTTTCAACACTCTGGTGGGCCGCCGGCTGGCTTTCGATGCGGCAGGCTGGGGGTTGCCGGCCCTGGTGATCGGGGTGGCGCTGGCGGCGGGGCTGCTGGCGGGCAGCTACCCGGCCTTCTACCTGTCGTCGTTCCGGCCCGAGGCCGTGTTGCGGACACGCGTGGGCTCGCGGCGCAGCGCCGCCCTCCGCCGGGCACTCGTGGTGGTGCAGTTCGCCACGGCCATCGTGCTGCTGGCCGGCACCGCCGTCCTGCTCCGGCAGACCGATTTTCTGACATCTCAAAAGCTGGGCTTCGCGCAGGATCAGGTGCTGGTGCTGCCGATCCGCGACGAGCAGGTGAAGCAACGGCCCGAGGCGCTCAAGCAGGCCTTCCGCGCGTTCCCCGAGGTGCGCCACGCGGCGGCCTCCACGGCGCTGCCCGGCCAGCCCATGCCCGCCACCACCCTCCGGCCCGAAGGCGCCCTGCGCGACGAGCCGTTCCGTCTCTTCGTCGAGTGGATCGACGACGCCTACCTGTCCACGCTCGATGTGCCCCTCGTCGCCGGGCGTAATTTCTCGGCTTCCCTGCCCACCGATGCGAATGAGGCCGTCCTGCTCAACGAAAGCGCCGTGGCCGACCTGGGCTGGGCCGGGCCGGACGAGGCCCTCGGCAAGACCGTCAACATCT
>JAHEMB010000108.1 GCA_024643915.1 Rhodothermaceae bacterium
CTCCACGTTCGGCGCGGCGACCGATGCCGAAGGGCGTTTCTTGCTGGATCGCGTGCCCCTCGGCGGCCACCGCTTTTACGTTTCGATGGTCGGATACGAGCCGGTCAAGCGCGACACGCTCCTCGTCCACGGGGGCGCCCTCACGCTCACGTTTCGCCTAGCGCCCTCCGTGTACCAACTGGCCGGCGTGACGGTAGAGGCCGAGCCGAACCGGCGCTGGCGCAAACACCTGAAGAAGTTCAATCGACTCTTCGTTGGCGAATCCGACTACGCGCGTAAGACAGAGATCCTCAACCCGGAGGTGCTCGATTTTGAGAGTGATCGGAAGGGGCTGCACGCGACAGCCTCCGCGCCGCTCGTCATCGAGAACCTGGCGCTGGGCTACCGCATTCGGTATTTCCTGAAGGAGTTTCACGCCACCGGCACGCGCATCAAGTACGACGGCGAGCCGCTCTACGAGGAGATGGAACCCGAAAGCCCCAAGCAGGCCGCCACGTGGGAGGAAAACCGTCGCCGGGCCTTTTACGGATCGTTCCGCCATTTCCTGCTGGCCGTGCTGGCCGGGCAAACACAGGAGGAGGGCTTCCTCACTTTCTCTCGCGCTTCGCTGGACGAGCCCACCGGTAGTGAACCCCGCTTCCGTCTGGACCCGGAGAAGCTGCTTGTGCCCAGTACCTATCCGTCCTTGCGCACGCTCGACTTCCACGGCTTCGTCGAAATCGTTTATACGGACGAGGTCGAGTCTGACGCGTTCATCCACTGGCACTACCGGGGGTACCAGCGCCCCGGCAACCAACGCTCGTTTGTCGAGCTTAATCGCGGCCCCACCCTCATTGATCACACCGGCACCGTGCTCGATCCGTATGGCGTTACCCTCTTCGGCTATTTCGCCTTTGAGCGCGTGGCCGACGAAGTGCCGAAGAACTACCGCCCCGAGAACGCCCAGGCCCGCCTGCCGGTGAAGAATTGAACCGAAGAGCCGACGAAACGACGAGCCGAGAAGAAGCGTAGATGAAAGCACGCACCGCTTCACCTGATTTCCCCTCTCTCCGACTCTCCATCTCCCCTGCCATGGAAACGCTCGTCGCCCCCTTGCCCGCCTACGAGTTGGAGTCGACCGGCCTCGCGCCGACCTATCGGTACGACCTCCGCACCACGCCGCCGGACGTTTTTGAGGACGTGTCGCTGACCGATTGGGAAGGGCTTTCGTGGGAGGCGCTGGGCCGCCCCTATCTGGTCGACAACTATTCGCGCCACCGGGCATCGTGGGAGCGGGCGCACGGCGAGGCGATGCCGGTGCCGGTGCAATGGGAGCACTTCAACCGTCGCTTCCACGCCCTCTTCGCCGCCGACCACGATACGGCCTCCACGGCGCTGCGGGCGGCCTTCGGTGAACACCTTAAGCGGCTCGACGTGGGGGGGATGCGCGAGGTGATCGAGGACCTGGTGCAGCTCACCATCTGGAACAACGTCCACCGCGTGCAGGATGCCGTGTGGGACCCGCGCGGCAAGCGGGCGCTCTTCGAGGGCCTTGATGTCGCAAAGCCTGAAATCCTGTTCCTCGGCGCCGCTGACGGCTATGAGGCCATGCAGCTCCTGGCGATGTACGGCGGCCACGCCGTCCTGGTCGATTACGACGATTTCTGCCGGACGGAGCGCTTCGGCAATTTTCCCGCCGCCTATCCTTTCCTCGGCCACGACCCGGCCACCGGCCAGGCTCGCATTTACCGCCGCCAGGACTTCGACGTCGATTTTGAGGTGGCGGACATCCGTGACCTGAACTACGGCCGGGAGTTTGACATCGTCCTCTCCGTTGGCCTCATTGAGCATTTCCCCGACACGCACAAGCCGCTCGTTTTCGACTTTCACCGCCGCTTCCTCAAGCCAGGCGGCTATGCTGTGATGACCACCCCCCGACGCCAGTTCCGCTCCAAACTCTTCTACCTGGCGATGGGCGAGTTGATGAACTACGGTTACCGCGAGTTGATGGACGTGCGCCAGCTAGGCCGCTACGCCTATGAGAACGGCTTCGAGATCCTCCGCGCCGGTTACATCAAGGCGCACAACGGCGTGATCACACGGGCAAGATAGCCCGCCTGCCCTTTCCTTAAAAAACCCAGAAGGCATTTTTGATATGTTCGATCTGGGGTTCACCCTCCGTCAGCATCACTGTCACCACATCGAAGCGACAAGGCGAGCCGTCGAGGCGGCGTTCGTGCAAGTAGGCTTCGGCGGCACGGAGCAGGTTGCGCTGTTTCTTCTCGGTAACGGCCTCCTCGGGGGCGCCGAAACCCAGCCCACTCCGCGTCTTCACCTCCACGAAGACCAAGTCGCCGCCGCGCTCGTACTCCTCCGCCGGCTCGAAGCAAACGAGGTCCACCTCGGCGCGCTCGAAGCGGTACTGACGGTCCAAAATAATGTAGCCGCGCGCCTCCAGAAAGGCCGCCGCCAGGGCCTCTCCCTTATCACCTGTCTTCTTGGTGGACATGGGCAGGAAAGGTTGTCGGTTGTCCAACGATATTGGCTTGCTCGGTAGAAGGAAATCCAAAACCTAACACGAGCCGAACGCGACTGACAAGGTAAGTCCGAACCCTATTCTTCGGTGTGCAGGCTGCCGGCCATGGCGACGAACTGGCGGATAAGCGCCTCGTTGCGTCCCTTGATGAAGGGCCGGAGGGCGTGCGAAAAACCCTCAAAAACCTCCATGAGGGCCAGCAGGTTGTCGATGCGCTGGCAGAATTGCTGCTCGGGCGGCGGAAGGGCGGCGCAGTCGCCGGCCTCGCCCTCTAGGAGCAGGTCGCGGCATTCCAGGAGTTGCTGCACGACGGGTTTGATCTCTCGTCGCTCGCGCTCCCGAATGATCTGTGCCGTGATCTCCCAAACGTCCTTTTCCGCCGTGTAGAAATCCTTGCGCGAGCCCGCCTGATGTACCTTCCGCACGAGGTTCCAGTTGATGAGCGAACGGAGGTTCATATTGGCGTTGCCACGGCTGATCTGGAGTTGCTCCATGATCTCGTCCGTATCGAGCGGCTCCTCGACGGCGTAGAGGAGGGCGTGGATCTGCGCCATCGTCCGGTTGATGCCCCAGTTAGAGGCCATCTCGCCCCAGAAAAGGATGAACCGCTCAAGGGCCTCGCGGTGGCCCTGGCTCAGCGGCGCGTCAGCCGTGGCGGTAGCATTGGGCGGGCTGTTTTCGGGCTTATCACTCATTGGGAAGGGGTAAAACGGGCCTAAACCCTCTTCTTTAGACGGGGTGTTGAGACCGGGCCACCCCGGTTCAGTTCCAGCGACTTTCGCTTTTTTCAATCTGGAATGAAAAGAAGAAAATGCGGAAAGCGGGTGCTGCCTCTCGCCTTCTTCGTGCGCTTTTTCGATCTTCGCTCCGCATCCTTCTCGCGCATCCACCCCGCATCGTGTCTCAACTCCTCACCCTCACCACCGATTTCGGCACGCACGACGCCTATGTGGCGGCGATGAAAGGCGTCATTCTGAGCCTCAGTCCAGCCCTCCGGCTCATCGACGTGACGCACGAAATCAGCCCGCAGGACGTGATGGAAGCCGCCTTCGTGCTGCGCGAGGCCATCCAATACTTCCCGTCCGAGACGGTGCACTTGGTCGTGGTGGACCCCGGCGTGGGCACCGATCGCCGCGCCGTTGCGCTCCGGCATCACGGCCACTGGTTCGTCGGGCCGGACAACGGCCTCTTCGCCCTCCTCCTGGAAACCACCACGCCTGAAGCCCTCGTCGTGCTGGACCGCCCCGCTTTCTGGCGCACCCCGGCGCCAAGCGATACCTTCCACGGGCGGGACATCTTCGCCCCGGTGGCGGCCCATCTGGCATTAGGGCGGCGGCTGGACGAGGTCGGGTCGCCACGCGAATCGCTCAAGCCGCTGCACTGGGCCCTCCCCATCGCCGACGAGCAGGGCGTGCAGGGGTGGGTGGTACACATCGATCGTTTCGGCAACTGCATCACCAACCTCCCCCGCGAGACACTTGAAGACAAGCGGCGCGGGCGGGCGCTGAAAGGCTACGTGGGCACCAGCGTCATCGGCGGGCTGCAAGCTACTTACGGCGCGGTGGCGGGGGGCGAGCCGCTCCTGCTCTTCGGGAGCAGCGGCTTCCTCGAAGTGGCCGTCAACGGCGGGAACGCATCGGCCTTGCTGGACATTCGTAAGGGCACGCCCGTCAACGTCGTCTTCAACGAGCCGTCATGATCCCCCCTGCGCCGCTTTTCCTGATGAACGCCACAGAGCCGTCCCCCTATCGGGCGGCTCTCCTCGATCATCTCGAAAGCCTCTTCCGTTTCGCGCAGGCCCTCACCCCCGACGCCGACACTGCCGACGCGCTCGTGAAGGCCACCTACGACCGCGCCCTTTCGCTGCCCCGCGACGAGCGGTTGCCTGCCGACGACCGCACGGCGCTCTTCCGCCTGATGCGGCAGGTCCGCGACGAAGAAGCGCTCCTTTCCTCCCCCGACGACAACGCCTCTCCCCCGCTTGAGGCACTGCACGACCTGCGCCGCCGCCTTACCGATCAATTTCTCGAACAATCTGTTCCGACGGCCCTCGCCACCCTCCCTGGCCCCCTTCGACAACTGCTTTTCCTTTGTGAGATGGAAGGGTTCTCATGCGAAGAGGCCGCCGCCGTGCTTGGCCGCGATTCTCAGACCACCTGTGCCGCGTTGGAGCAGGCCCGCGCCACGCTCGAAGAGCACCTGCGCGCGCAGGCCGCCCCTGCCGAACGCACCCTGCTGGCGACGAGCCTCGGCCCTGGCTGGCTGGCGGAGGCCCTGCGGCGCACCGCTGGGAACACCTTCGAGCCCCTCCCCCCTGCCCTCCGCCCAGCCCTCACCGAGACTGTCGCCGCCCCCGAACCGCCAAGCACCCTCCCGGCGCTCCGGAAGAGACCGCCGCCTCGCGCGGCTCGGCCCCTGGCAGGGCGGCTCCAGCAGGCGGGCGTCAGCTTGCTCATCATCCTCACGGCCGGGCTGTCTGGTTATTTTCTCTCCATGCTGCTGGAGCGGACGCCCGACGTCAACCTCATCAACCTGACGGCGCGCCAGGCTGAAGACGTGGCGGTGCTCCACGCGACGGCTCGCCCCGAGGAGGCCGAGCGCTTCGTCCTCGACCAGCTCGGCTGGCGCCTCATCGTCCCGGCCATCGACGCGGCCCGGCTCGAAGGCGTTGGGCTCAGCGAAGTGGCGCCGGGGGTGCAAGTGCCGGTCATTCTTTTCCGAGACGACGTTACCGAACAGGCCATCGCGCTCTACGCCTACACCTACACCCTCCTCGACCGCTTCGCCGACCGGGTGCGCCTCGAAGCTGAAGTGCTTCGTCAGATCGAAGAAGAACAGCATTACGACCTTTACGACCTAGGCGAGCAGAAAGTGCTTATCTGGCGCAACCGGAACGAGATTTACCTTGCGGTGACTGAAGGGGATGCCGAGGAACTCCGCCAGCGCATCTCGTTTCCGTCGTAAGAACCGCGGTTCGTCCCTTCCGGCCTCCTCCTACAAGCCTCGCAGGTCCAGGTGCCTTTTCCCAGGCTGTCGCAAGACCCAGCGAACCGGCTGTTCGTTTTGGCGTGAAAGCCGATCTAAGCTCTCCTAACGATCCTCCTCCGTCCGCTCGTGGCAGCGCCGACCTCTCCATCCAACAGATCGCCCTCCAAGAACTGGCTGCAGGGCCTGTTCTCGCCAAGCCGTCGGCGGAGCGTCGGTCGAGAGCGGCCCCGACAAAGGGGGTTGGTTATTACGATCTGCATTCTCACCTCCTGCGTGCTCTGGTTCTCGTTCAAGCTAGGCGAGACCAACTCGATGGTCATTGAGATGCCTACGACCGTCATCAATATCCCCGACGGCCAGGCCCTGGCAGCCCGACCGCCCGAGACGGTGCGTGTGCAGGTGGAAGGCGAAGGCTATCAGCTTTTCCAGCTCGTTTTCGATCCGCCCATCATTCCCATCGACGCCTCCGTCGGCCAGCTCGTGCTGGAAGACGCCACCATCGACTTGCCGAAGAACGTGGCCCTCCAGAGCACCTTTCCGCGTATCGTCAACGTGCAGACCGAGCCGCGCATCGACCGCAAGGTGCCCGTGCGACTGCGCGCCAGCATCGACGTGCCGGCCACCCACGATTACGTCGCGCCCCCCCGCTTCTCACCCGATTCGGTCCTCATCTCCGGTGCCCGTTCCATCGTCAACGCTTTCGATGCCTGGCCTACCGAGACTATTCACTTGCGTGCTGTCAAGGACTCGCTCCGGGTGCAGGTGCCCCTCGCCGACACCCTGAACGGCCTGCTCCGCACGGATACGGAGGCCGTGACGCTCACGGCTTACATCGAAGAATTCGCTGAAGAGACGCGGGAGATCGACGTGATCGTAACTGACGAGCCGACCAACGAAAAGCTGGTAAGCCTCGAACCGCAGCACATTGTCGTACGCTATCGTGTGCCCCTCTCCCAGCACGACCAGGTGCAGGAGGCGCGCGACTTTTTCGCCACGGTTTCGTTCGGCGAACTGCGCGCGGACACCACTGGGCGGATCACGCCCGAGGTCCATCCGCCCGTCGATCTCGTCCTGCATGATTTGAAGATCGACTCCCCGCCCCTCCGCTACTACATTAACCTCGTGGGCGACTGAATCGGGTCGCCGCCGGGAAGGGGTGAGCAGGAGGCACCACCTGTCCTGGAGCTCCACGGCTTGTTGCCTCCCCTCTCACGCTCGCACCGCACGTGGTATGCTGTTTCTGCTTCTGGCCGTCAGTTGTAGCCTGGCCATCGGAATGATCTTCAAATACACGGGGCGGCAGCAACTCGACCGAGTAGCCTTACTGACTGTGAATTACGCGGTGGCTCTGGGGGTAGCTGGGGTGCTAGTGGCTGCCGGAGCACCGCAAGTGAGTGGCGGCCTCAGCGCCGGTGTAGGGCTCTTTGCACTCAGCGTGGCTACGGGCGCCCTTTTCATTCTCGGCTTTTTCCTGCTCGCCCTCGCCACCGAAGTGGCCGGCATGTCGCTCGCCATCGGCGTGATGCGTGTGTCCGTGGTCATCCCTTTTCTGGCATCGTGGTGGATCTGGAGCGAGGCGCCCACGCCGGCCCAGGGCGCGGGCCTGATCGTGGCAGGTGCGGCTTTTTTCCTGATCGCGAGGAAAGAGCAGGCAGGGATCCCGATCGAACCCCTGGACGAGCCCTCTGCGCTGGCGGCAAGGCCGGAGCAAACCGGCCCTGCCGGACGAGCGTTCGTGGTGCTGGCGGCGTTGTTTCTTGCAGGCGGCTTAGTGGATACTCTTTTCAAGACCTTCGATGAGTTGTATGCGGCCGACAACAGCCGCGCGCTGTTTCTGCTCCTGGTTTTCGGGATCGCCTTTCTTATCGGCGCCGCGCTGGTCGGTTGGAAGGGGCTGCGGCAGGGCGTTTGGCCCGGAGGGAAAACGCTAGTATGGGGGGGGGTGCTGGGCTTGGTCAATTACGGCTCTGCGGAGTTTTTCTTGCAATCGGTGGCTCAGCTCAAGGGTCCCTTCGTTTTCCCGGCGAATAACGTCGCCATCATGATAGGGGCGGCACTGCTGGGCGTCCTGGTGTGGGGCGAACACCTCTCGCGGCTGAACTGGCTCGGGTTGGGTCTGGCTGCCTTCGCGCTCGTCTTGCTCGGGCTATAAAGGGGCGGGCGTGGCGCTGGGATGCACAATTTTTTCATGGGATCAATTCTCTATAGGCCCCGTTGACGATGACCGCAACGCACCTCGCGAGCAATGCAATTCGAGCCCTGGCGGAATGTCACCAAACCTCCACAAAGCCCGGCTTGTCCGCCCCGTGTACGCGTCGTATTTTGCATTTATGAGGTGCTAGCCTCATCAAGAAAAATGGTCCGGTAGTTCAGTTGGTTAGAACGCCGGCCTGTCACGCCGGAGGTCGCGGGTTCGAGTCCCGTCCGGACCGCCTCCTGGGACACCAGCTTCGAAAACGAGGCTGGTGTCTCTTTTTTTATGCGTTTCCCCGCTGAAAAGGGCGATTAGCTCGCTCTCTACAGGGGTTCGAGTTTCCTCTCCATTGATGACCAGCCCGGCGGGCCAAATCGAACCCACTAGCCTATCGCGCGCCTCTACGCTACCCCCCCGCCAGAGCCGTCGCAACTGCCCCAAGACCCCAACGGCGAAGGTGAGGTGTTCAACCACCGCCGCCCCCTGCCCTGTCTCCTACGCCGCCCGCCGCTCCCTCGCAGCCCGCAACGAGGCGCCGTACTTCTGCTTCAAACGGAGATAGCTATCACGCTCGATATCGCCTTCG
>JAHEMB010000109.1 GCA_024643915.1 Rhodothermaceae bacterium
GCTGATGACGCGATAACAGGGACTATAGGCATCGCCCAGCTTCATCCGCCCCTGCGCGCCAAACCCTTGCAACAGCTCCTCCAACGCATCCGCGAGGCCGTCATCACTGTGCAGCTCGAAGGGGCCATGCTCGGCGATCATCCTGATGCCATTGTCCTTAACATTTCCGGTCACGATGGCCGAGAACGCGCGCCGCAGGTTCACGGCGAGCTCGTGGGTGGGCAAATCCCGGGTGAGCCGCAGCGCCCGAACGTTCTCGTGATTCACCAGGAACGTCTGCTGATGCGCCAGCGGGACGTTTAGCAGCCAGTTGAAGTAGTAAGCGTCACCACTACGGTCGCATCGGCTGGACGCCGACGTATTCCAGCTTCCAGGACTTCATCACGGCCATGCGTGTGATCCACGGGGAGGACACGACACGGGCCTGGCTGGCAGGCGTGCAAGCCCTGGCACCCAAAGCGTACCCCTCCAACACCCCGATGCTGCAGGCGCTGGCCGCCGGTGAGATCGACGTGGCCCTGACCAATCATTATTACGTGCACCGTATGAATGAGGGGGGCGCAGAAGGAGAGCACGAGGACGACGAAGACGAGGGCGATGAAGAGGGCGCCGGGCAGCCGGGCGTGGTCGTGCAGACCTACCATTTCGCCCCCGGCGACGTGGGGAACCTGGCCTTGGTGACGGGCGCGGGCCTGTTGCAGAACAGCACGAAACAGGAAGCCGCCCTGCGGTTCCTCAGCTACCTGCTCTCGTCGGATGCCCAGGCGTACGCGGCCGAGTCCGTCCACGAATACCCGGTCGTGCGCGGCGTGGCCCTGCCGGATTACCTGCTACCGGTGGATGCCTCCCTCCGGCTCAGCCCCCCCTTTGACTTCGACCAACTCCGCGACCTCGACGCGACCCTGGCCTTGCTCCGTCAGGCGGGGATTCTGTAAAGCTGGCGAACCGGCGCGTTGGAGCGAGTCGGGATGAAGGCTTCTCCAACGCGCTGCTCTTTCTCTGGCGCTCAAACGCATCTGTTCTGAAGAATATCGCTACGCTCGTGCGATATCGCCGCCTGCTGCGCTGGTACTTCCTCGTCCCGGCGCTGCTGGTTACGGCCGGGGTCGGTGTGCCATTGGTCTACCTGCTCCTCCGGGCTTTTGAAGTCGAGTGGAGCCAGCTCGACGACTTCGTGTTCAGGGCACGGACGCTCGTGCTGCTGGCAAACACGGTGCTGCTGGCTGTCGGCGTGCTGGTCCTGGACGTGCTCATCGCCTTTCCCCTGGCGTGGATCACGACGCGGACGGACGTGGGGGGGCGCCGGCTCCTTACACTCCTCGGCGTGCTGCCCCTGGCCATCCCCGGCTATGTGATGGCCTACGCCCTCCTCGCTTCCACGGGGAGCTATGGCACGCTCGCGCGCGTTTTCGGCCTCGAAATCCCACGACTGAGCGGGTACGTGGGAGCGCTCCTGGCCCTCAGCCTCTATACCTTTCCCTACTTCTTCCTCAACCTGCGCACCGCCTTCCTGGGGCTTGACCCGTCGCTCGAAGAATCGGCGCGCTCGTTCGGGTATGGGACGGGGGCCGTGTTGGGGCGGGTGGTGCTGCCCCAGCTTCGGCCCGCTTTCTATGCCGGGGCGCTCCTCGTGGGCCTGCACGTGCTTGGCGATTTCGGCGTGGTGTCTCTCATGCGGTTCGAGACGTTCAGCTACGCGCTCTACCTGCAATACACGGCGGCCTACGACCGGCTCTACGCGGCCTGGCTGGCCCTGATGCTGCTGGCCCTAACCGGCAGCGTGCTCTTTGTAGAGGCGCGGCTGCTGCGGGGACTGCTCTTCCACCGGACGGGCACCGGTGCGCGGCGGCGGGCGCGGCCCGTGGCGCTGGAGCGGGGGCGCTTCGCGGCCTACGGGTTTGCGGGGACGGTGGCCCTGTTGGGGGTGGTGGGGCCGGCCCTCACGGTGGGCTACTGGATGGTGCAGCGCGGGGCGGCCCGGCAGTGGGGCGCCCTCGGCGAGGCGCTGGGGGCGTCGGTGCTGGCTTCGGCACCGGCGGCGGGCGTGGCGGCCCTCCTGGCCCTGCCCCTCGCCTATCTCAGCGTGCGCCGCCCGTCGGGCGCCACACGGGCGCTCGAAAGGATCGCTTACCTCGGCTATGCCACCCCACCCCTCGCCTTTGCCCTGGCCCTCATCTTTTTCACGCTCCGGGCCGCGCCGTTTTTCTACCAGACGCTCGGGCTCCTGGTGGCCGCCTACGCCCTGCACTTCCTCGCCGAAGCCATCGGCCCGATCCGCAGCGCCCTCTACCAGGCACCACCCGATGTGGAGGAGGCGGCTCGCTCGCTCGGACGGACGCCCCTGCGCGCTTTCTTCGCGACGACCTTCCCCCTCCTGCGGCGGGGGCTGCTTGTGAGCGTCGCCTTCGTCTTCCTCTCGGCCATGAAGGAACTCCCCCTCACCTTTCTGCTTTCTCCGATAGGCTTCGACACGCTCGCCCTCAACGTGTGGAGCTATTCGAACGAAGCCCTCTTCGGCGAGGCCGCCCCCTACGCCCTCGCCATCATCGCCTTCTCGGCTGCCTTCGTGGGCGTGCTGTTGATGAATGAATCTGATGCGTGATGTGTGAAACGTGAGGGGCCTCGCTGCGATGTTCCAACAGGGCACCCTCACCCATCACGTTTCCTTCTCTCCTATGAGCTTAGCACTAACCGTTAAGAATCTCACTAAGCGCTACGATCCGGCCGGGCCGGACGTGGTGGCTGACCTCGACTTCGCCGTCGAGGAAGGGGAGATCTTTGCCTTGCTGGGGCCGAGCGGCTGCGGCAAGACGACGACGCTGCGTCTGGTGGCGGGCTTCGAGCGGGCGGAGGCGGGCACGGTGGCGCTGGGTGGGCAGGTGTTGGAGGGGCCGGGGCGCTACGTCCCGCCGGAGCGGCGCGGCATCGGCCTTGTCTTTCAAGATTACGCGCTCTTCCCGCACCTGACGGTGGTGCAGAACGTGCTCTTCGGCCTGCGTGAGGTGCCGCGCAAGGAGCGGCGCGCGCGCGCAGAGGCGGTGCTGCGCCTGGTGGGGCTGGGCGGCTACGAGCACCGGCGGCCACATGAACTCTCGGGCGGGCAGCAGCAGCGCGTGGCCCTCGCTCGCACCCTCGCCCCCAAGCCGAAGCTGATCCTCCTCGATGAGCCGTTCTCCAACCTCGACGCCCTGCTGCGTCAGGCTACCCGGCAGGAGATCCGGCAGGTGCTAAAACGCGAGGGCATGACGACGGTGCTGGTGACGCACGACCAGGAAGAGGCCCTCTCCTTCGCCGACCGGGTGGCGGTGATGCGCAACGGGCGGATCGAGCAGGTGGGCACACCGGAGGAAGTATACTATCAGCCGCGTACCCTCTTCGTCGCACAATTCCTGGGGCGGACGAACCTGCTACTCTCCGAGGCGAAGGGCCGGAAAGCCGATACGCCCCTCGGCACCGTGGCCCTCAACCGCACGGCCACGGGCCACGTCCTCCTCTCCCTTCGCCCCGAGCACCTCACGCTCGACGCGCCCGATGCCGGCTCCGCCCATCCCCTCGGCAAGGTCATCGCGCGCGAGTTCAAGGGACACGACATCACCTACCGCGTGGCGCTCGACGGCAGCGAGTACCTCGTCCACACGCACAACCGGATGCCCTACCACCCCGGCGACGCCGTCCGTGTCCGCCCCCTCGAACCCGCCGTCGTCCTGGAAAGCCAACCGGCAGGGAAACGTGTGGACGTTTGAACGTGTGGAGGTGGTGACGAGGAAGAAAAAATCGTCCATACGTCCACCCTCCCATACGTCCACACGTCACAGTCCGTAGAGCGCGCGGGCTGCTGCTTCGTAGGGATCGCCGGGGAGCCAGAAGGGGCGGGTGGGGCTGTTGGCGAGGAGACGAGAGGCGTGGACGTAGGCCTGCACGTAGCGCTTCAGGTAAGCGAAGTCAAAGTCGTCGGCCTCGTCCTCAGGACGGTGATAATAGTTGGCGATCCCGGGGTCGGTGAAGCTCTTGAAGCCGCCGCCGTAGGTGGGCGCGGGGATGCCGGCCTGCGCGAAGTGGACGTTGTCCGAGCGCTCGAAGAGGCGCTGCTCTGGCGCCGGGTCGGGGGCAAGCGTGAGGCCATAGCGCGCCGCGCCGAGGGCGATGAGCGAATCCGCACTGGTGCGCCCGTAGCCGATGAGCACCACACTCGTAGTGTCACTGTAGCCGCCGTTGTCGATGTTGAGGAGGTACACCATCTGATCGAGCGGCACGAGCGGGTGCTGCGCGAAGTAGAGGCTGCCGAGCAGGCCCTCCTCCTCCGCCGTGAAGGCGATGAAAAGGACGGAGCGGTCGGGTGGCTGCGCGGCGAAGGCATCGGCGGCAGCGAGGATGGCCGTCACCCCCATCGCGTTGTCTCGCGCGCCGTTGTAGATGGAGTCGGCCTCCGCAGCCTCATCCTGATCGGTGGCCACGGGCTTCACGCCTACATGGTCATAGTGGGCCGTCAGCACGAGGTATTCATCCCGCTTTGCCGGGTCGCGCCCGCGCACCACGCCGACGACATTGTTCGACGCCATCGTGTTTTTCTCCAACCCGGACGAGACGAGCACCACTTCGCCCTCCTCATCCTCGAACTGATCGGCCAGGATGCCGTCGATGTCCTTGACCCAGAGGTGCGGCAGGGCATCGGCGGCGGGCTGGTCCAGGCCAAAGCGCGCACCCCCGAGAAAACCGAGGAGACGGTCCCAGGGAAAAGCGCCCCGGTACAGCTCGACAAGGCCCACCGCCCCGTGTTCTAAAGCGAGAACCCGCTTCCCTTCCGCCGCCTGATACGCGGTGCGCACGCCTGTGTCTTCGGGGCGTCCGGCATGCACCACCACGATCTTCCCCGCCGCGTCCAGCCCCGTATAATCGTCCGCACCCGCCCCAAACCCGGCGAAGACGAAAGGCGCCTGTAAATCAGCTGCATCGCCGCTCAACACAAGGGCCTCCTCGCCCTGCCGATACGCGCGTCCAAAAGCGCCGAAGTGGGCCTCCTTCGGCGGCTGCGTATAGGCGAACGGGACGGGCTGGAGATAGTCTGCCGCGCCCTCCAACTCGTCGAGCCCTGCCTCTCGGAACTGCGCAGCAATGTAGCGTGCGGCAGCGTCATTGCCCGGCGTGCCAGTCTTACGCCCCAGCAGTTCATCGGAGGCGAGGTAGCGCAAGTGTGCCGCCAGCTCCTCCTGCTCGAACTGATCTTCAGGCAAGGCGGACGATTCGCTCGTCCCTTTAGACGAGGCACAAGCGCCGAGAAAAAGGGCGAACAACAGACATGGAAAAAGAAGTCGGGCCATGGGATTCGTGCTTCGTTGAGGCTTGCAACAGTCAGCTTCCAGCAGTCAGCGATCAGCGTTCGGCTTCATATTTGGCCAGCTGACGACTGACCGTTTCTATCGCCCGCGCGGAATCAGCAGGAGCGACTCCTGCCGGCCGTCGATGTACCACACGGTCTCGCCATCGAAATACGCATCTTCTTCGAGCATGATGCGGATCTTCTTGTCCTGCCACTCGGGGACAGGCACGGCAGCGTTGAGTTCGATGGAATAGGCGGTGTGCGGGTAGAGCGGGTAGTCGCCGGGGCCGGGTACGCCTCCCTGCTGGTCCCACAGGCCGATGGTGGGGCCGGCGCCGTGCCCGTGGAAGCCGATGGGATGCGTGTAGATAGTAGCCTCGATGCTCTCCGACTGCGCCTGGGCGAGGGCCGCCTTCAGGATGGCGTTGCCGCTCCGCCCCGCGGCGAACTGGCCGGTCAAGATGTCCTGCAAACGGTTGCCGATCTGTAGGGCCTTTTTCAGCCCGGCGGGTGCATCTTTTTCGCCGGGGCGGAGGACGTAGGCGTGCTGTTGTGTATCCGTGTTGAGGCGCAGGTAGGTGATGCCGAAATCGACGTGAAGCAGGTCGCCGGGGAGGATGAGGTTTTCCCTGGGGCGCTTCGAGAAGTTCGAGAGGAAGCTGCCCTCGGCGGCCTCGGCGCGCTGCACCGAAACGCTGGGGTGAAACCACGTCATCAGGTTCAGGTCGCGGACGCGCTGGCGGTACCACCATTCCACATCGTCGGTGGTGGTGGCGCCGGGCTGGATGGCGGCCTCGGAGAACCCCTCGGCGATGATATCGTGGGCAAGACGGACGATCTGGGGATAGACCTGCATCTCCTCGGGGATGCGCGTCTCCAGCCAGCCGATAGCCAGCCTCTCGCCCGAGACGAGACGGTCGCGGTAGCGCGGCGGGAGGGCCGCCGCCAGGGCCTCATACTCCGCGTGCGTGATGCCGTCCGCGAGGGCGAACGTGGAAGAGAAGTTCAGCGCGATGGATGCGGGGTCCCGCTCTGCGACGATCTCGGCGAGGCGTTGCCACTGATCGGGCTGCGTCTCCGGCTCCCAGGCGCTCTCGAAAAGATCGCCCAGGTCGTAGCGGGCCACGGACAGGCGCTCCACGCCCACCTCCGGCCCCCGGTCGAAGAAGACGAACATGGTGCGGCGGCGGGCCGCCATCCATGTGGCCGGCAGCATCGTCTTGATCACCGGGTCCTCGTTGTACTCGCGCGCCGTGACGATCCACATCGCCACCCCCTCACGCCGCATGAGGGCTGGCACCACCGTCTCAAGCCGGGCTTCGAGCCAGCGGTCGATCACCTCGGCCCGCGCCCGCATGGGCAGCACCACGGGCGTCTGCGCCTGCGCCAGCACGGGAAGGCCAAGCAGCAAGAGGAGGGCAAGCAAGCGAGCTTTCATCAGATCTGGGGGACTTGGGGGAAGCGGGGAGTCGGGGAATGGGAGAGGAAAGCAATCGCCGGCTCTCCGGCTCCCCGACTCCTCAGACTATGCCTACTCCTGCTCCGGCGGCGCGGGGAGCAGGCCCTGTTGCTCCAGGTAGTCGGCGAGGGGCGGCAGGCCCATCGTGGCCCGGCGCTCGTCTACGTGGGCCACGTCCTCCAGGGGGGCCAGCACCGCTTCGCCGGCCTCGTTGTACTCGAACTGGGTGCCGTATAGCTGCGGCTTGTCCTGGTTGCGCAGCACGCGGTCGTGCAGGAGCGCCACGTCCTGCAGCGTCGCCTCGCCCTGCTCGGCGGCGGTGCGAAGCAGGTGCAACGCCCGGCTTTGGAAAACGGAGTCCGGCGCGTGCTGCACGATCAGGAAGGCCGCCCCCGCCCCATCGAAGCCGACAAGATCAAAGCCGGGCCAGCCATGTTTTTCGACGAGGACTTTCATCCGTGTGGTGTGCGCCCGGTCTATGCGCAGCATGACAGCTTTGGCTGAATCAGCGTGGGGCGAGTAGGGTCCATGCTCGGCGATGGCCGGGCCAAACAGTTCGTTGCGCACCTTCTGGTCCGCCTCGCGCATCGCCACGAGTTCAGCCCGCAACAGCGGGTCGATGCCAGCGACGCGAGCGCGAGCGCGCTCTGCGAAAGCGGGCCAGCGCGCCTGCTCGCGGAGCGCCGCCAGCGCCGGATCCTGCCCCAGCCGTTCAAAAAGGAGCGGCTCCAGCCGGACGGCCTCTTCGAGCCGGTCGAGCGCCTCCTTCGGCTGCCCGGCCTGCGCGTGGCTGCGCCCGGCCAGGTAGAACAGGCCCGGCGTCTCGGGCGCGATCTTCAGAAGCCGGTCGTACACCTGCGCGGCCCACGCAAAATCGCCGGTGGCCTCAGCCTCCTGAGCCTCCTCGAACAACCGCGTGAGGGCCTCCTGCGCCTGCGCCATCGGCACGATAGCCAGCAGCACAGCAACAAACAGGCATCGACCTATTCGCTTCATAACGACCTACCATGGATGACCTGAAAGAAGAGCGAGCGCCCGAATATACGAAAGCCAGAATGCTCCGCAGGAGCAATGAGCAATTGTTCATTCCTCATTGCTAATTGTTCATTGCTCATTGATCACCAGTCGGTCCGGCAAGTCGTTGCGTTGGGGGGCGGGGTTGAGGAGGGGGCCGGTGAGAGGCAACTCGAAGGCGGTGAGGAAAGGCGCGAGCGTGGCGAAGAAAAACTCCTGCTGGAACTCGAAGAAGTCCCCATCGAAGCCACCCCGCTCTCCCGCGTGGCCGGCGATGTCGACGAAGAGGGCGCGGGGCCAGTCGGGGAAGCGCTCCTGGGCCTCGCGCACGAGGGTAAAAAGATCCAGCGCCGCCGTCTCGAACGCGTCCTCGGAGGCCACGACGTGATAGAGCGAGACGGTATTGTCGAAGTTCATGTAGAGGCCGGGGGCCTCCGGCTTGTTGTACTCCGGCGTGAACGGCGGCTCCATGAGAAAGGTT